>JAFGVJ010000181.1 GCA_016938055.1 Prolixibacteraceae bacterium | reverse complement strand
TGCCCATGTGGATGCCAGCCCCGATTTTTCAGGAAAAAACATTAACCCTCAATTTGTAGAAAACTACGATGGTAAAGCCATTGTGCTGAATAAGGAACTGGGCATAGTGCTCGATCCCAAAATGTTTCCCGAGTTGTTGAAATACCAGGGACAAACCCTCATCACCACCGACGGAACCACGCTGCTGAGTGCCGACGACAAAGCCGGTCTGGCCGAAATTGTGACGGCCATGGAATACCTCATTGAGCATCCCGAAATCCCGCATGGTGAAATTAAAATAGGTTTTACGCCCGATGAAGAGATTGGGGAAGGAGCCGATTTTTTCGATGTACAGAAATTCGGGGCTGATTTTGCCTACACCCTCGATGGTGGTGAAATAGGTGAACTTGAATACGAGAATTTCAACGCTGCCAGTGCCAAAGTGGCCATCCACGGGCGCATTGTTCATCCCGGCTTTGCCAAGAACAAAATGAAGAACGCCATCCTCATTGCCCAGAAATTCATGAACATGCTGCCGGCCAACGAGGTACCCCAGCACACCGAGGGTTTCGAAGGTTTTTATCACCTGATGGACATTCAGGGAAAGGTGGAACTGACCACCATGGAGTTCATCATTCGCGATCATCACCGTGGAAAGTTCGAAACCCGGAAGCAATTGTTCCAGGGCATTGTTGATCATCTGAACCTTGAATTTGGCGCCGGAACCGTTGTGTTGGAAATGAGAGACCAGTATTACAACATGCTGGAAAAAATTGAGCCCGTGAAATACATCGTGGACCTGGCCGAAGAAGCCATGCTGGAATGTAACATTACACCCAAAATCAAAGCCATTAGGGGCGGGACCGATGGTGCCCGGCTTTCTTACATGGGCTTGCCCTGTCCGAACATTTTTGCAGGTGGTCACAATTTTCACGGGAAATACGAATTTGTACCGGTCGATTCGATGGTCAAAGCAGTGGAAGTGATTCTGAAAATTGTGGAGAAGGTACAGAAGGTGAGGGTTTAGGCTGAGGCTAAGGTTGAGGCTGAGGCTGAGGTTGAGGTTGAGGTTGAGGTTGAGGTTGAGGTTGAGGTTGAGAAAGGATGTAAAGTCAACCAATCAATGCTTAAAAAGTGACTGAATATTTCAGTACCTGAGTTCATTCAATCATAGAACTTCCAATCATTCTCTTCAATCTTTTCAATCCAATCAATCTTTTCAATCACTTTAAGCAGTTTTTCAGTTCATTCAGTATTTGAGTTTCTTAAATTTACGCCATGTACGATCAATTCTTACAATACATCAGGGACGAAGCCTTGTTCACCAGGCAACACAAGCTGTTGCTGGCGGTGAGTGGCGGCATCGATTCGGTGGTGCTGACCTCGCTGATTGATCGCTTGGGGAACGATTATGCCCTGGCACATTGCAATTTTAAGCTTCGGGGTGAAGACGCTGATACCGATGAAATGTTTGTGCAGAATTTGGCGGAGAAATTGGGCGTAAGTTGTTACAGAAAGAGCTTTCAAACCAATGACTATGCCCGTGAAAAAGGCATCTCCATGGAAATGGCTGCCCGTGAATTGCGTTACACCTGGTTCGAATCCGTCAGGGAAGAACAAGCGTTCGATTTTATTGTTGTTGGGCATCATTTCGACGATGTAATGGAAACCTTCTTGCTCAACCTGAGTCGTGGAACCGGCATCAGGGGGCTGACCGGCATCAGGCCGAAAAATGGTTTGGTGGTGAGGCCGCTTTTGTTCGCTACCCGTAACGATATTGAAGCTTACGCCAGTGAACATCAACTGGAATACCGGCACGATGGCAGCAACGATGATACCAGCATCAGGCGCAACCTGGTGCGTCATCAGCTGCTTCCGTTGTTCCGACAGCTGAACCCGGCTTTCACCGGTAAACTGGAACAGAGCATCCGTTTCCTTGATGAAACCAAACAAGTGTACTTTCAGAAAATTGAAGAAGTGCGGGCCACCATTGTCCGCAATGAAGGCCCCCGGTGGTATATCGATATAAAAGCCTTACAGGAACTGAAGCCCCTTTCGGTGTATTTGTATGAGTTACTCAGGCCCTTTCATTTCAATGCCGATGTGGTGGAACTGATCAACCGGGCACTGAATGGAACCCCTGGCAGTATGTTTTTTTCACCCGATTACCGCCTGGTCATCGACAGGGAAGAATTGATTGTTACCCCATTGGAGTTGCAGGGTGCAGGGCTATTCTACATTGAAGGAAGCGACCAGTTTGTGACTGAGCCTTTGCCATTGAAATTAACCAGTTTGCCCCTTGAGTCAAGTTTTGTGATCCCCAAATCGCCCGACATTGCCGTGCTCGATGCCGATACCATTCAATTTCCGTTGATTGTCAGAAAATGGAAGCAGGGCGAATATTTCAGACCGCTGGGCATGAAGGGATTCAAGAAATTGAGCGATTTTTTTATCGACGAACATTATTCCATTCCTGATAAAGAAGAAGCCTGGATTCTGGCCTCGGGCGATCAGGTGGTCTGGATCATCGGGAAAAGGATCGACGATCGTTTTAAAATCACCCCTTCGACCCAAAAGGTGTTGCGAATTGAATGGATAAAAAAGGACTAATGCAGAAGAAAGAGCGCTTTGAAAAAATTCTGGCCTGGTTTGAGGAAAACATGCCGGTGGCCGAAACCGAACTGGATTACGGCAGTCCTTATGAATTGTTGGTGGCTGTGATGCTGTCGGCACAGTGTACCGATAAAAGAGTGAACCAAATTACCCCGGCCTTGTTTGAACGCTTCCCCACGCCGGAACTGATGGCCAGCGCCACTTTCGATGAGGTGTTTGAACTGATCCGCAGCTGTTCATACCCCAATAACAAGGCCAAACACCTGGTGGGCATGGCCAACATGCTGGTGAACGATTTTGGCGGCGTGGTCCCCGACGACATCGACTTGTTGCAGAAAATGCCCGGCGTAGGACGAAAAACGGCCAACGTGATTGCTTCGGTGGTGTACAATCAACCCACCCTGGCAGTCGATACCCATGTGTTCAGGATTTCGGCCCGACTGGGTTTGAGCCACAAGGCCAAGACCCCCCTGCAAACCGAGCAACAGCTGATGGAATTCATTCCGAAGGAACT
>JAFGVJ010000180.1 GCA_016938055.1 Prolixibacteraceae bacterium | reverse complement strand
GTAAACCGGTAACACCACGTTACGGATGTCCGGTTGAAGTCAATGCCCTTTGGTACAACGCAGTGGCCTATGCCCTGGAATTGGCCAATGCCAGCAATGACCAGAAGTTTGAAGCTGATTGGAACCCTGTTTTGGAACGCATAGGACAGTCGATGGTCGATACTTACTGGAACGAAGAAAAAGGCTACCTTGCTGATTGTTTCTACCAGGACATGCAAGATTGGAGCGTACGGCCCAACCAGGTGATTGCCGTGGCCATGCCCTTTTCACCCTTCAGCAAGGAAATGAAAAAATCGGTACTAAGCCTTGCCAAAAAGGACCTGCTGACTACCAGGGGATTGAGGACACTTTCGCCCAGAAACCCTCACTTCAAACCCTCGTACGAAGGAGGTGAACAGCAACGCGAAATGGCCATTCATCAGGGAACAGTATTCCCCTGGCTCATTGGTTTCTTTATAGAGGGTTATCTGAAAATTCATCAGCGTGGCGGTCTTTCGTTTGTCCGCAACATCATGGACGGATTCGAAGAGGAAATGACCAATCAGTGCATTGGAACCATTTCGGAAGTATATGACGGTAACCCGCCCCACATTGGCCGGGGAGCCATATCACAAGCCTGGAACATTGGTGAAATCCTGCGTTCCTACCAGATCATCGAAAATTATGACAACTAACCGTTTAATCAATACCAGCGTCCAATGAGAGTATTAATGTTTGGATGGGAATTCCCGCCCCACATATCAGGCGGGTTAGGGACAGCCTGTTATGGGTTAACCAAAGGACTAGCCAATTTCAAGGACATTGAAGTGTTGTTCGTCGTTCCCAAAGCTTATGGCGATGAAGACCAGAGCACCATGAAACTGATTGGAGCCGGAGATGTACCCATCACCCGCAAAAAAATCATCTTTGAAGAAACCAATCATCATCTGGATTATCTTGAAGTAGAATCGGCCATTGTTCCCTATACCGATCCTGATGAGTTTTGGCAACTCAAAACCACACAACTTTCATCTCAAACAAGGTATGTTCAAACCGACGACTTTGGACGCATTCCTTTTACCGGGAAATATGGTTCCCAACTGATCAGCGAAATATATAACTATGCCATCGTGGCCGAAACCATCGCCCGTGACAATGATTTTGACCTGATCCATGCCCACGACTGGCTGGCCTATCCGGCCGGAATTGCAGCCAAACGGGTTACCGGAAAGCCGCTGGTCATTCATGTACATGCCACCGACTTTGACCGTAGCGGCGGCAGCGTAAACCCCAGGGTTTATGCCATTGAAAAAGAAGGCATGGAAATAGCCGATAAAATCATCACAGTGAGCAATTTGACTCGCCGGATTGTCATCGAAAAATATGGTATCGATCCCGCCAAGGTCGAAACGGTTTACAACGCTGTTGAACCTGTACAGCTCGAGCAGAAAGAAGCCTTTAAAAAAGGAATGAATGAAAAAATTGTCACTTTTCTGGGTAGAATTACCATGCAAAAGGGACCCGAGTATTTTGTAGAAGCTGCTTACCAGGTGCTGAAACGGGAGAAAAATGTACGTTTTGTAATGGCCGGTAGTGGCGACATGATGCATGCCATGGTGCGCCGGGCGGCTGCACTCAAAATTGCCGATCACTTTCATTTTACAGGTTTCCTGAAGGGCGACGATGTGTTCCATATGTTTAACATGAGCGATGTGTATGTGATGCCTTCGGTTTCGGAACCCTTTGGAATCTCGCCACTCGAAGCCATGCAAAGCGATGTGCCGGTGATCATTTCCAAACAATCGGGGGTTTCGGAGATTTTAACCCATGCCATCAAAATTGATTTCTGGGACATCAACGCCATGGCCGATGCCATTCATGCCCTGGTGAAATATCCCGCACTATCGAAAACCTTTAAAAAACACGCACGTACCGAAGTTGATAACCTTCAATGGAAACATTCAGCCAAACACGTACGGAAAATCTATAAAGCAACATTGAACATCCGATAAAAAAACAGATACAATGAAGACAATCTGCATTTACTTTCAGCTGCATCAGCCTTTCAGGTTCCGCAAATACCGTTTCTTCGACATTGGAAACGATTCCTATTATTACGACGATTACGCCAATGAAACCATCCTGCAAAAGGTGGTGGCAAATTGCTACCTGCCAGCCAACGCAGCCCTGCTCGGTGCCATTGAAAAACACAAGGGCAAATTCAAAGTAGCCTTTTCATTGTCGGGTATTGCCATTGAACAATTGCAGCTTTATGCGCCTGAGGTTATCAAGTCGTTTCAGCAACTGAGCAAAACAGGATGTGTCGAATTTCTTTCAGAAACCTATTCACACTCCTTGGTCGCCCTCAAAAGCAAAGAGCAGCTCGAAGCACAAATCAAAAAACACGACGACCTGATTGAAAAACTTTTCGGCCAGCGTCCCACTGTGTTCCGAAATACCGAGATGATTTATTCCGATGAAATTGGAAGCATGATTCAGGACATGGGCTTTAAGGCGATGCTCACTGAAGGGGCCAAACATGTTCTGGGCTGGAAGAGTCCAAATTTTGTTTACACCAATGCCATAAACCCGAGGCTCAAAATCCTCATGCGTAATTTCAAACTGAGTGACGATATCTCTTTCCGCTTTTCGAACCAGGCCTGGAGCGAGTATCCATTAACTGCAACTAAATTTGCCGGATGGATCAACAAACTGGATCCACGTGAAGAAGTGATCAACCTTTTCATGGATTATGAAACCTTTGGAGAACATCAGAAAGCCAGTACCGGAATCATCGACTTTTTGAAGGCTTTCCCCGATGAAATCTTGAAAAACAAGAAGCTTCAAATAGGCACCCCTTCCGAAGTGATTGCAAAACTCCAGCCCGTTTCGGCAGTGCACGTACCTCATCCCATCTCGTGGGCCGACGAAGAACGTGACCTTTCGGCATGGCTGGGTAACGAAATGCAGGAAGAAGCTTTTAACAAATTGTATGACCTGCTTCCAAGGATTGAACGTTGCACCGATGAAGAATTAATCAAAGATTGGGAATACCTGCAGGTAAGTGACCATTTTTATTATATGTGCACCAAGTTCTTTTCCGACGGTGAAGTCCATAAGTATTTTAACCCCTACGACTCACCCTATGAAGCTTTTATCAATTACATGAATGTATTGTCGGATTTCGTGCTTAGACTCGATCGGGTAGTTCCTGAAAATCAACTGGAACTGCAAATATCGAACCTGCAAAAAACGGTTCAGCTCAAAGAAAGTAAAATCAAAATGCTGGAAACCGAGAACAAAAAACTCCTGACCAAAATGAAGGCCAGTGAGAAAAAAACTGTGGCCGCGAAAATTCATCAAACAGCTAAAGCAGAAAGTAAGCCCAAAACAGTCAAAAAGAAAGGATCATCCTAATTTTTAAACTTACAAATTTGACCCATTTGTTCTGTTTCAACCCAAAAGGATGATCATGAATAATCTTCGCTCACGATAAATTTTGAGATAAAATTTGGCTGTGTGCTTTCGAAATCCAATCTTTGCGGCTTCGAACTACGAAGTCAGCAAATGTTGTTTTTGACAATTATTATGCAAAACACACCTTTTGCAAACACTAATGTAACCTACCTGCCTAAACCTGAGAATAATGTAAAGTTTTGCTGAATTTTTCAAGCAAAACAAGCTTTTCAGAACCAACTGTCAAAAAGAATTGTTCTCTTTGCTTTGGGTCTGATAACACATGAACATTAATTAGCACAGATTGATATGAACAAAGGAGTTAGATTAATACCACGACACTATACTGCAAGTCCTACCTGGAAAAGTCTGATTGTTGAATCCAACATTCCAGAAAGCCTTGTAGCGCTCAAAGAGATTTCCCGAAACCTCTGGTGGGTGTGGAACAGCAAAGCCCGTGATTTATTTGAATACATCGATACAGAGTTGTGGGAAGAAACAGCCCATAACCCCATATTGATGCTCGATAAAGTGAATTACAGTCGCTATCTGGAGCTCGAAAAAGATGAATACTTCACTGATTTACTTGAGAGTGTTCATCTTAGTCTGAAAACTTATCTGAATGAAAGAGCAAACCTAAGCAGTACCAAAATTGCCTACTTCAGCATGGAATTTGGTTTGCACGACAGCCTTAAAATCTTTTCGGGCGGTTTGGGAATGCTGGCAGGTGATTACCTGAAAGAAGCCAGCGACTCCAAAACCAACCTGATTGCTGTAGGCTTATTGTACCGCTATGGTTATTTCAAACAAACCCTGAACAACAATGGCGAACAAATAGCCAATTACGAAGCTGAAGATTTCGCAAAAATTCCCGTTTCACCGGTGATGATCAACGATCAATGGCTCCATATTGAAATCGATTTTCCGGGTCGGAAGCTCATTGCAAGGGTATGGCAGGTCGATGTGGGCAGTGTAAAACTCTATCTTCTGGACGCAGACGTTGATGCTAACCAGGAACAGGATCGTGCAGTTACCCATCATTTGTACGGTGGCGATAACGAAAACCGATTGAAACAGGAAATGTTGCTTGGACTGGGAGGTATCAGGGCACTGAAAGCAATTGGTCACGAAGCCGATCTCTACCATTGTAACGAAGGCCATGCTGCTTTCATTGGTCTCGAAAGGCTCAAATATCTGCTGGATGAACAAGACCTCACATTTGCTGAAGCCATTGAACTGGTAAGGGCATCTACCCTTTTTACCACGCATACTCCGGTTCCTGCAGGGCATGATGCATTCCCCGACGATTTATTGAAACATTACCTCGAAGATTATCCTAAAAAAATAAGCCTCACCTGGGATGAATTACTGCAAATGGGAAAAGCTTTTCCACACGAAGATCGGTTCAATATGAGTTACCTGGCAGCCAATCTTTCGCAAAACATCAACGGGGTAAGCATGTTACATGGCGAAGTGAGCAAAAACTTGATGAAGGATATGTACCCGGGATTTTTACCCGATGAATCACACATCGGTTACGTGACCAACGGTGTACACTACTCTACCTGGACTGCCAAAGAATGGACCCTGCTCCACCAGAAATATTTCGGAAACCGATTCCCTGAAACCCAAAGTGATTTCAGTGTTTGGGAGCGGATTTTTGATGTTCCCGATCAGGAAATCATGGAGATCAAGAGAAAGCTAAAGCTGAACCTGATCAATTACATCAAACAACGGTTCTCCGATAACTGGATCAAACGGAACGAAAACCCGAAACTAATTGCAGAGGCCCTGAAAAAACTGAATCCCAATGCTCTTACCATTGGTTTTGCAAGGCGCTTTGCCACTTACAAAAGGGCACACCTGTTGTTCAAAAACCTCGAGCGGCTGAGTAAAATTGTCAATGACCCCAACCGTCCGGTACAATTTATTTTTGCAGGAAAGGCCCATCCGGCAGACCACGGTGGCCAGGATCTGATCAAGTACATTGTTGAAATTTCGAAAAGACCCGAGTTTATTGGGAAGATCATGTTCATCCAAAACTACGACATCAACCTTGCCAAAAAGATGCTGCAGGGTGTTGATATTTGGATGAATACCCCTACCCGTCCGTTGGAAGCATCTGGTACCAGTGGCGAAAAAGGCGTCATGAACGGAACCATTCACTTTTCGGTACTCGACGGCTGGTGGGTTGAAGGTTACAAGCCCGAAGCTGGTTGGGCACTGCCTCTGGAGCGCTCGTCGGATGTCCAGGAATTTCAGGATGAACTCGATGCCGAAACCATTTACAACATTTTTGAGCAGGAAATCATCCCTACCTATTTCAACCAGAACAAAAAGGGCATTTCACCCACCTGGGTTTCCTATGTAAAAAATACCATTGCCGGTGTGGCACCGCATTTTACCATGCGTCGCCAACTGAACGATTATATTGAAAGATTTTACGAACCACAGGCAAAGCGTTATGCACAATTGAAGGCCAATAACTATGAGCTGGCCAGGGAGATTGCCAACTGGAAAGGCCATGTAGCCTCACTCTGGGATGGCATTAAAACGGTAGAAGCCAACGTAGAACACGGCATTCATCATGCCTATAAAATTGGGGAATCGCATCCGGCCAGTGTAAGGCTTGACCTAAACGGTTTAAAAGCCGAAGAAGTGGGCGTAGAAATTGTGATTTCAGAAAAAGCAGGCGAAAAAGAACAGCTAATTGAACGTCACGAGTTTGATATTGAATCTTTTGATGGTCAGGTTGCCACGTATTCTCTCAATCTCACCATCATGAATCCGGGCAGTTACAATTACGGCATCAGGGTATTCCCAAAAAACAAACTCCTGCCTCATCGCCTCGATTTCAGATACCTGCATTGGATATAAAATATTGAATCTTCACTCAGAAAAGACTGCCTGCTGATGGTGGTCTTTTTTTTTGAGTGAGCTTGTACATGTACCACTTACGCTGAAGCAAAAAAAAACCTGATCGCTATATACTGATCAGGCCATCAGGGGTCTTCCCCCCGGAAAGTATTTTTTTTATCCATTAGTTGTCTTCATTATTGGTGATCCATAGCATTATTCATGTTGGGCAAAGGCATTCTCATACTGATACCGTTTCCACATCCTGTCACTTACCATCCAGGCTTCGATACTCAGGGGCAACTCCTTATCGTTGTTGTAATTATAAATTTTGTACTCGATGCCGTTGATGTTGATGGTATTTGTTGTGCAGGTCACTGCAGGTTTTGCTTGCCACTGTTTGCTATCGGTCATCCAGGGTTCAATTTCAAGACTGGCTTCTTCTTCAACGGTGGTATCAATAAGCGGTAAATCTACTTGCTTGTTCCATTGCTCATCATTGGTCATCCAATCTTTAATGTCAAGACCAGTTTCAAAGGAAGTTTCCACAGCCAGTTCATTGATAGATACCTGATCGGGAGTAGCATTCAAATGCTTATTTTCTGCAAACAAACCATTGATTGAAATCATCATTGCAAAGGCGAAGGTTAAAAGTTGAGTTTTCATGACACTGTGTTTTAAATTGTTTTTGTTTTTAAATGACAGGTCAAAGATAAGGCAGGAGCACAGTACTATGCAATGCACAATAGTGTGTATTGAATAGAATTGTCGGTAAACGGAGGAGATTTGTCTGTGAAAAAAGTCTTTCCGGAGGTTTGAACATTGCAAAAATGGATGTTCCGGCTCCTGTCTTTTGAGCTTATGATGAATCCATACATCATCTCTAACTTTTCAGCACATTCAACACTTTTGCCCTAAATTTTAATAAATTTGTTTACAAAACAATAAAACATATCAGCATGACTTCAAAAAAGGATGTCGGGGAAAAGATCAGTGCCATTCGAAAAAAATTGAACATACCCATTGAAGAATTGGCCATCCGCAGCAGTCTCGATGTGGAACAGATCAAACAAATTGAAGAAAACGGCTATCTGCCATCGTTGTCACCCCTGATTAAAATAGCCCGTTCGTTGGGCGTTTCATTGGGTACTTTTGTCGATGATACTGAACAAATCGGGCCGGTAGTTACATTGGCTGAAGAAAAAAACAAAGGGGCCAGTTTCTCCAATAAAAACCTGAAAGCCCGTTCGCACATGGATTTCTTTGCCCTGGCCAGTGATAAGGCAGGCAGGCACATGGAGCCATTTATTGTGGACATACGTCCCGGTGATGCCAATGATTACATGCTCTCTTCGCACGAAGGCGAAGAATTCATTTATGTCCTCGAAGGGGCCATCGAAATCAACTACGGAAAAGAAGTCTACGTTCTCAACACCGGCGACAGCATCTATTACGACTCAATTGTGAATCATAATGTACATGCTTATCGCGATACACCGGCCAAGATTATAGCCGTTATTTATACCCCACTCTAATGTTCAACCCAAAAAATGAAACCTTCTGCTCATTCAACCATCACCACGTTTATCGATCAGCTTGCATTCAGCAATCCTGAACAGGTTATTTCAAGTTTTCAGGATGAAATAAATATTTATAACATTGGAGAGCTAAACAATAGGGCCAATTTACTGGCCAAAGGCTTTCTCTATCATGGAATAGGCAAAGGAACACCAGTAGCCCTGATCATTGCCTGTACCACCAACTGCCTCACTTTCGTGTTGGCGCTTGCCAAGGTTGGCGCTGTTTTGGTACCTGTTGACAAAAACCTGGAATTGAGGCTCGTTGAAAAAATACTGAAGAATGAAAAAATTCATTCCATCGGGTTTTATGCCGATTCTTATCTAAAAACTTTCAGGCAACTGATTCCTAACCTTACTCAAAACGAAAGGGGTTATCTGCAATCGGCACAATTTCCGATGCTGAAAAATGTGATCACCCTGGGAAGTTTGAAAAACCGTGGAATCTTTACCACCCGTGAGCTCATGCTGGTAGGCTCACACATCGATGATATTGAGATGGAAAACCTGTTGGAAAAAATCAGGCCCGAAGATCCTTTCGTTCATAAAATCATCTTTAATAAAAAAGAGGAAATGAAAGTACAGCGCATCACGCACAATGAAATTCTTAAAATCTGTACTACCTTTCCAGCTTTGCAAAATTATTTGTTAAATCTGATTTGAACCGATGAAGATCACCATTATAGGCACAGGAGGTGTTGGCGGATATTTTGGAGGCAGGTTGGCCCTGGCTGGTAACGATGTCACCTTTGTAGCCAGGGGTGTCCATCTGAAAGCCATTCAGCAAAACGGATTGCTGGTAAAAAGTACCTTGGGTGAATTCACCATCAAACCCGCCAAAGCAAGCTCAGGACTTGAATCGGTTGAGCAGGCCGATCTGGTGCTGGTGTGCACCAAAGCCTGGCAGGTACGCGACATTGGTCGTCAGCTTGCCCCGCTTATTGGCCCCAATACCATGGTCATGCCCCTGCAAAACGGCATACTGGCCGCCGACGAACTGGCTGAATCCATCCCCCATGAAAACATCGTGGGTGGTTTGTGCCGAATTTTTAGCCTCATTGAAAGCCCGGGTGTGATAAGCCACCGGGGCATCGAACCCACAGTGATCTTTGGCGAAACCGACAACCGGCAAACAGAACGGACTGCCTGGTTGAAATATACCTTTCACATGGCAGGCATCAATCATCTTTGGTCCGATGATATCATGGCCGATCTCTGGAAGAAGTTTCTGATGATTTGCTCCAGTGCCCTGCTGGCAATTACCCATACCAATTATGGCGAATTGAGGAATAACCCTGAAACCAGGCAATTACTGGTGGAATTGTATACCGAAATATTTAGGGTAGGCATCGCCGCCGGTATTCATCTTCCTGAAAACATCGTGGAGCGAACAATGCAGGCAGTCGATCAGTTTCCGCCCGACTCCACTTCCTCGCTCACCCGCGATGTCTGGGAAGGAAAACCATCCGAAATTGAATACCAAAATGGTACAGTTGTAAGGTTGGGAGCTCAGTATGGTATCCCTACCCCTGTAAACCGTTTTGTATACCATACAATACTTCCTCGGGAAAGGAAGGCACGAAAACAATCCATTTAAAATCATTTTCAATGAAAACAACTTGGATTACCCTGATGTTGGCCTTGCTGGCTGTTGCTTGCAATACCAAACAAAAAAGTTACAATCACCAGCTGAACTTTGACTTCGACTGGAAGTTCGCCACTGGTGAACATGCTGGTGCCGAAGCCATTGGTTTTGACGATACACAATGGGAAAACATCGATGTACCGCACGATTTCAGCATTGAGCACCCTTTTAGCGGTGAACATTCAACAGGCAAAAGCGGTGGGTATGCCTTCAGCGGCATTGGATGGTACCGAAAACATTTTAAGCTGCCCCAATATGCCGAGAACAAAAAAGTCCATATCACCTTTAACGGTGTTTACCGCAACAGCGAAGTATGGATCAATGGCCATTATCTGGGCCTGCGCCCCTACGGATATTCTACCTTTCATTACGATTTAACACCCTACCTCAACCCCGGAGGTGAAAACCTGCTTGCCGTTAAAGTGAATACCAGCAATCAGCCCAATTCACGCTGGTACACCGGTTCGGGCATTTACCGGCATGTATACCTTCATCTTTCCAATCCGGTACACCTTGTCCCGGGAGGTGTGCACATTCAGCAAAGAATCATCGACGAGCAAAAGGCTGTGCTGAACATCCATGCTGAAATTGATGGGGTGACCGAAGCTGGTAAAGAACTTGAAATCCTGACTACTATCACCGGTCCTGACGGAAAAATCGTGAAGCAAAACCACCAAAAAATTGCAACAAAAGCAGGAGCAATTAACCTTGTGAATGATTCAATTTTTATGGAAGCCCCCATCTTCTGGTCAATCGACCATCCTTCGTTGTATAAGATTTGTGTTGAGCTATATCAGCAAAAGGAGCGACTCGACCGTTATGAAACGAAGTATGGCATCCGAAGCATTGTTTTTGATCCCAGGCTTGGCATGCTCGTCAATGGCCAACGAGTGAAGCTGAAGGGTACCAATAACCACCACGATGGTGGTCCGTTGGGTGCAGCCTGCTTCGATTACACCTTTGAACGCCAGTTACGGATCTTGAAAAGCATGGGCTGCAATGCCCTGCGCATGAGCCACAACCCTCCGGCACCGGAATTGCTCGAATGCGCCGACAGCATGGGTTTTGTGGTCATCAACGAGATTTTCGATGAGTGGGAAAATGGCAAAATGCCCCATGGCTATGCTCCTCACTTTAAAGAATGGTATCAACAGGATGTGGCCGACTGGATACGCCGCGACCGGAATCATGCCAGTGTCATTGCCTGGAGCCTGGGCAACGAGGTATACGAACAACGCATGGATACTGCCGGAATCAGGGTTTTGAAAACATTGCTGACCGAAGCCCGCAAACACGATACGTCAAGGCCTTTTACAGCAGCCTGCAACGAAATCCCGGATGCCAATCAGTCGGGTTTTGCCGAATTGCTCGACATTGTGGGTTACAACTACCGTGAACCTTATTATAAAAGTGACCATCAGCAATACCCCAACAGGGTGATTTATGGCAGCGAAACCGTGATTTACCCTTACCATGCCTCGGCCGACAGTTTTCCCCTGCGCAGCAACAACGATTGGTTCCTTGGGCAACAAGCCGATTTTGTGGCTGGTGAATTCCTCTGGACAGGTTTCGACTATTTGGGCGAATCAGGCATTGGCAAGGGCGGAACCGCCTTACATCCCTGGAATCAATGGCCGGGTTGGCCCTGGCGCAGTGCCATTTGCGGGGTAGTTGATCTTTGCGGTTTCGAAAAACCTGCGTACTGGTTTAGGAAGGCCCTGTGGAGCAAAGAACCCGTGGTTCACATCGCAGTACCAACTAGTCCAGCAGGAAATAACATCGACGAAGTACCCTTCTGGGGCTGGCCCGAAGTTGAAGCACACTGGAATCACCCGCTAAAAGGAGAATTGCTGAAAGTGCAGGTCTATACCAATTGCCCTACGGTTGAATTGCTGCTGAACGGAAAATCGCTGGGAAGCAAGGCCTTCGATCCTCAAAAAGAAGCATTTCTCACCTGGGATGTACCATTTGAGGAAGGTACGCTGGAGGCAATCGGGCAATCCATGCAACACGAGACAGTCAAACACAATCTGAAAACTGCCGGTCAACCGGCAAGCATGGTGCTCACAGCCGATCGAAATAGCATCAGTGCCCACAGGCAGGATGTTTCGTATTGCAAACTTGAACTACTGGATGCACAAGGAACCCCCGTCCCTTTCGATGACCGGATGATCCATTTCAGCATTGAAGGGGCCGGCAAAATTGCTGCAGTGGGGAATGGCAACCCGCAATCGCACACTCCGTTCAAGGGTAATCATATGGAAACCTACCTTGGAAAATGCCTGGTTATTGTTCAATCAAGCGGGCAACCGGGCGACATTGTAGTGAGCGCCAGTGCCGACGGTTTGCAAAGTATCAGCACGGTGATCAGTGCTGTTCAATGAGTTAAAAAAAACAGAAGCACTTGGTTTTAGCAGAAAATCATTACTTTTGCAGCCAAATCAATTTATACACCCGACAGTTCGGAAACCTCCTGTCGTAAAACAAAACTAGGCTATGATCAGGAAGAAATTAAATCCCGGTGACGTATCGGCTATCGTGCCATTCAATTGTCACCAACAATCCATGCAGCCATGAAAAAGGCCATTGTACTGCTTTCCGGCGGGTTAGACTCGTCGGTAGCCATTCATCTGGCCAAAAGTGAAGGATACGAAGTGTATGCACTTTCATTCAGTTATGGGCAAAAACACAGCAAAGAACTGGAATGTGCCAAAGCCATTGCCAAAACCGTGGGAGCTGCCGGGCACAACATTATTACCCTACAATTGAACCTCTGGGGAGGCAGCTCGCTCACCGATTCAGCCAT
>JAFGVJ010000179.1 GCA_016938055.1 Prolixibacteraceae bacterium | reverse complement strand
GTTGTCGGGGTGACAGGATTTGAACCTGCGACCCCGTCGTCCCGAACGACGTACGCTACCGGACTGCGCTACACCCCGAACAATTTTTGAAATTTTTGCAAATATAATTTTTCCTGTATTGATGGAACCATTTTTCATCATTTAATTAGCCCGTAAATGAAAAAACCGTTCTGTGGCTTGTTGCACTGAACGGTTTGATCTCAGGGAGCTGTCCCTTGTTATTTCATGGGATCGGCACCAAGGGTGCCAAGCAGACTTTCCAAATAAGCTTTCGATTGTACTTTTTTCAATTGTCCTTTGGATGCTTCCAAACGTTCATGAAGATTCATCCTTTCAATGGCTTCCTTATAATTCTTCATATTCAGCACATTTTCGAGATAAACAATGTTGTCCTCCCAAAAACTGATGTCTTTTTGCTGCTTGAATTCCAAACGTTTGTGGTACCATTCGCTTTTCATCACGTATTCACGGGTAAACATTTTTCTGAATTCAGGATGATTACGGTCCATGCCCTTGTATTTGCCACTGATCATGATGTGTACCAGTGCCTGCAACGGCGGGCAAAGTGTTTCAAAAGTGCCGTCCTTCATCAGCCCTTCAGCCACCCTTTTTTCTGTGATGGTGAGGTTTTTCATCGAATCCACAAAGGTTTGCATGTCTTGTTGTTCAGGGCGTAACATTTCTTCGTTGAACACCGCATCGGGGTTGCTGAAAATTCGACCCATGAAGTGATGAACGAATTTGATGGTGATGCGGTAACCTAACAAGCTGGCGTTGACAATTTCACCCTTGTATTCAAAATCTTCTACTTTCTCGAGATAGCCGTTTTCAATCAGGAATTTTGGGTCACGCTCATCTACTCCCATACGAGAGAAAACTTCCGGCATCAGCAGACTGATGTCGTGGTCCACCTTGTATTTTGGTCCCACATAACCCGCTGCCGATGAAAGTGGTTCATATCCGGTGAGGATGTACGACAGCAAGGCATTGTTCAAATCGGCCGATGGTAAAAGGTTGTTAAAGGGACCTTTGGTCAGTGCTCCTTCAGATCCAAAACCGGTGGTCGATGGTGATTTTCCGGTGACGCTGCAAATGAAATCGATAAACAACTCGGGCAACTCCTGATAGTGAATCGGGTTGTAAATGGCCAGGGGGGGCACATTGTTTTTCTTCTCGGCCGGATTGTTCCTGCGGCCAGGCAAAACAGCATTCACCGGTAGGTAAACTGGTTGGTTGAGCGGTACCTTTCTGAAAATACGTGTGCCCACTTCTGCCAGGTATTTTTCAACGGGATTAACCAGATCGGGACGGATTTGAAGGTAACGCGGGTTTTGTGAAGGCACTCCGTTGACCAGGCGGGGTTCCGAAGGGATTACCAGGTACTCGGGTTTGTTGTCATCCAGAAAACGGTTGATGAGGTCTTTCACCGGTTGCGTGTATAGGTCGAAGCCAATGGTATCGTCCTTGATTTCACGCACCTGATCGCGGGTGAGTGGTTCGAAGTTCGACAGGAAGGTATAGGGACTGGCGACATCCTTCTCGCCCTGTTTGTCGTAGCCTTTGTGAATACAGTCATCAGGCCGCTGAAACAAACGTGATTCACAGTTGGTCAGTAACTTCACGCTTTGGTTCTTGTAATTGGGATTGAGGTTCGAAAGCTGATTGGCCGGTAACACAATGGAGGCCGAAATGTCATCTTCGGTCTGAACTTTCTGAGCTGCATAATAATCCTGGCGTAACTGGAATATCCTCCAGGAATTTTCGAGGTCGTGGCCAACCCTCAGGTAATTCGAAATAAGTTTCCTGTTCTGGAATTTCAATTCATTGCCCTGACGCCCATTGATTTTATCGACCGAAAAATACTGGCGCCAATGGGTGCCCCACTCGCTGTGATACCTTCTTTTTACAATATAAACCAGGTCTTTGATCCGTTGCGGAACTGTGGCCAACCATTGGTTGTATTCATCGGTGTATTCGTCGGAGGGTGTTAACAGTTTGATCACTGAACCCAGCGAACGGTTGGGATCCAAGATGGTACGTGGCGGCTTCTGATACACAAAGTTTCCTTTGAAGCGCTTGGAGTAATCCTTGTTCATGAGTGCCTCTACCTGGTCGAGATCGGCTTGAAGATCGGCGACAATCACCGAGCCCTGAATCATGGCATCCTGGATCGATTTGGAAATTTCGGATTTTCCACCGCCCGAAACCGTACAAGGTTTGTGGCAGAATGTGCCCTCTGCCACGGTGCCGGTCATGTGCCAATGACTGCCGTTGAGCCGTTTCCGCATTTGGATTTTATAACCCGAAGGCAGCAAATAGTAATTTTGCGGCAGCAGTTTGATGGTTTTGGTTTCGCCGTTCAATGCCCAGCTGACTGTTTGTTCAAAGAGGTTGAACTGGGCATTCTCAGGAACATACAAAATGGTGGGATATTTTTTGTCGATGCCGTACCCTTCGGGTTGTAAGTCCATTAAATCAGCGAAAAGTATACTCATTTCCTTGAAAGTGAGGTTGTTTTTAGGTAACCTGTTTTCAAGCGAGAAACGTTCTCCTAAATCATAACTGGGAAAGGCCAGGGCTCCACCGGCATGCTCTTCTTCGGCCAATCCGAATAAATTGGCGGAATAGCTGATCTGGGTCTTGACTTCTTTTTTGCAATAACCAAAATAGTTGTCGGCAATGATGGTGATCACCACGCCACGCTCATCGCGTGCAGTGATTTTGAAGGCCGAACCATCGTTATATTTTTCGTTTTCGTCTTTCCAGCACATGCCGTCGCGGCGTTGGCGCTCGGTAGCCTGATCGTAGTGGGGAAGTCCAAGGTCTTTCTTTTTGGTATGAATGAGGTGGGTAGCCAGAATCACGCAGCCGGTATGGCCGGTCCAGCCTTCGGGATCGAGGGCGGCATCGTTTTCGGGCAGGTGCGGATCACCGGCATTGCCGAAGATCGATTCCACAAAATCGAGGTTGCCAATAAGGTTGCCGGGGGCAAAGAAACGCACTTCCATGGTTTTCTCACGGGTGACTCCCGGAACAGCCGGTACCACTACCGGACGCAGCAACAGGCTCACGAACATACGGGCCTTGTCTTCCTGATTGGCCGTGTAAGGCAGTATCTTTAAGTCTTCGGGCGGATTAAAAGCAGCCTGGAGCAAACGGGCAAAGGTTGCTTTTGGCACGGCTTTTTTATCGTCGGCAATGGGGAAGCCCCCTTCGCAAACATGAAAAACACCTTTGGTGGTCCGCTTGTCTTCTTTTGGGTTGTGCAGGATACCCTGGGCCGTACGGTAGGTTTTTACAATGTCGGTTTCATACACGTCGGCATTGGGCGGAATGGACATCATGCGGGCCAGCCCATGGGTGTCGAGCACCAGGGTATGTTGTGGCAGGTTCAAATCGAGCCCTTGCGAAACATCTTTCAGGTATTCATCGATGAAATTCTGGATGCGCAATCCTACCGGCGACAAATGGGTGGATAGTAACCTCGATTTTTCCCGGTAGTTGTTGAGCAGCGGGGTGGCAATTTCGAGGAACTGGGCAGTTCTTTCATCTTGAAAATAAGGATAACCCAACGCGGCGAGTTTGAGGTTGATGTACTGAATGAGTTTCTTGTCGTTGACCGTATTTTTATCGGAATCGATTCCAACGCCAAAGGTTTTTTGAACTGTCATCATGAATGTGTTTTGTAAGTTATTGACCCAAATATAGGTGTGACGCGCTAATTCTTATGCTAAAGAACATCTTTTCGGAGGAAACAGGTTTGAATGTGAAATTAGTGTAACCTCATGTTTAAGATAACAGCAAGCGCTTGGAAAGGTTTGGACAAGGTGGATGATTTTGGGCTGAAGAGTGCATGAGATTTCAGGAGAAAATGTTCAATTTTGAAATTATTTTTAAAGTTTTAATAGTCAATAGCAGATGCCCACTTATCTGTCACTTCTCAGGGGAATTAACGTCAGCGGCCAGAAGTTGATCAAAATGGACGCTTTGCGAAGAATGTATGAACACTTGGGCTATCAACGGGTAACCAGCTATTTGCTAAGCGGGAACATTGTTTTTGAGGCTGGTGAAGTCGACCATCACGGATTGGAACAGGCCATCACCCGGCAAATTGCACTGGACTTCGGGTACGAAGTGACCGTCCTGGTGCTGACTCCCGAACAACTGCAAACGATCATTGCCAACAATCCATTTACGAGTGTTCGCGCTACAGACCCGGCTTTTCTATTCGTGACCTTCCTGGCTGATCAGCCATGGCATCATGGTATAGAGGCCATTGCCGACAAAAAACAGCCCGACGAGCAATTTCATCTGAGCAGTAAAGTTGTATACCTGTATTGTCCCAGTGGCTATGGTAAAACTAAGCTCAACAATAATTTTCTGGAGACCCAGTTGAAAGTCAGGGCGACTACCAGAAACTGGAAAACAGTGAATGAACTAAACAAACTTTTGCAAACTGTGCCTGAAGACTGATTTTTCAAACTCAGGTAAAATGCCTTTTCGGCAAAATCATTGGCACTAGCGATAAAGAAATAGTTTTTCCTCCCAACGGTGACCCAAACCGATGGCTGAAGATTGACTCCAATCAATTTAAGTAAACAAAAAACGTTTGAAAACTGTATAAAACGATGACCTTTTCCTGATAATCAGATAATCCATAATGTACTCATGCTTTTTTCTAAAAGCAAAGACTTGAATTGTTAATTGGATAAAGCAATAATTACAAATGCATTTTGTGAACAGCACAATTGCACATACCAGCCCGCTGAATTAAATGAGTAATTCACATCATCTCGTGATATAAGAAAGTAATGGGAAGGAGGCGTAAATAAATTTACTCGTACGAGTAATTCTATTTTACTCGCTCGGGTAATTCAACATGTGATTCAATTTGTTTTAACACTTCGTCTGGTTTCAATTGGCAAAGGTTTGAGATAGCCTGTGAAAATATATGATCCGTTATGTTCTAATTTGGTGCCTGCCGGTATAATTAATGGTGAGAATATTTCTCCTTTGTCATCAGGCCAAGATTCTACTTCAAAATCATTTATTATTAATCCCATTGCCAAAAAAGATGTCAGGTAAAAGTCATCTGTGAATGGGACATAATAATTTGTATCGGTGTCCCAATTAATAATCTTGATAGAATTCTGAATAAGTAGTCCGTTAAAAAGCCCCTTTGTATTAATGTTTTTTTCAGGAGGAATGATTACAATTTTATCTTTGATTTTTTCGCTTAAATAGTTGTTTGAATTGTAATACTCTTTTTTACTATCACTGTCTGAAATATTGTAGAAGTTCAGAACATATAAGGCAAATCCTTCCGGTACTGAAAAAATGGTGTCATTGGTAAAAATGATAGCATCTCCATTGATACCTTCAGGGAAGAGTAAAGAATTGTTTTCTTCTATGGTAATGTTTGTTTTATTATGATAATCGTACACGTAATACTGGCAGGAAACCATCATAAAATACAGACTCATCAAAAAATATTTTTTCATGGTATGTTTAGGAGTTTATTGCTAGTTTTAAATTCAAAATAAATATAATAATAAACATCTATAATATTGCATCAGTTACCGTTTTCCTTAATGAAAGAACGGCACCCTTTTCGATATTACTGCTAATAAATCATGATCTTTTGCTGAAAAGTGCTTATTCCATTGTTCACCCTGAGCACATAAATGCCCTGGCTAGCGTTTTTTACGTTGAAAGTGAGCCTTTTGTCGTGCTCCTGTATATTTTCCAATGCCACCCTTTGCCCGTTCAAGGTGTAGAGGGTCAGCTGTTCAGCCTTTACAGCTGCTCCGGTCAGTGTAAACACTTGATCGGTTTTGCCCGCTGTGGGGAACATTTTTAATGCACCACCGACCATCAAATCATTGCCCACCGAGAATTCCCTTTGACCCGACAAAATTCCGATGAGTTGGCCTTTACTGTCGAAAGCATGGAGGTGGACACTGGAGGTTCCTTCGGGCACTGTTTCGGTCAGGGTCAGCAGCTGCGTGGCTTCCACGGCCTTTTCGGTGCTGGTGCCCAGTTCCTGGCCGTTGCTGTTCAGGTAGTGCAGCATCACTTTTCCCGTGGTGAACATCCCGTAGCTTGCTTCAAAGGTCGTTCCGTTGAGTGAAGCACTGAGCAGCGCACCGGCTTTGTTGGCATGGTAGTGAATGCCCTTCACCCTGGCGGCGCTCCAGTATTCGTCGTAGCGCATGGTTTCGCCCTGGGCCAGTTTTTGCAGCGGGCTCAGCACTTCAATTTCGATGTAGGAATTGTTCCCGGCCGAGTAAATCTGAAAGTTGGTATTGTTGTCGGGATGGTTTTCTTCGGGATGGATTTCAAAAAGCTTGTAGTAGCTTTGTTCATCGCGTTCGTCCACGTTGGCACACCAGCCCGCCGATACATTCATGTAGGCCTTGCCATCGCCCTTGTTCACGCGGGTATCCTGGTAGCGGAAGATCCCTTCGTCCATTTCCTGAATGTCAATTTTCTTGTCGTTGAGGATGGTTTTGTCGGTGACAAAGTACACCGAAAAATTGGTGGCGTCTTTTTCATCGCCGTGCTGTACAATGGTTTGGGTAATGTCCCAGATTCCAAGGTCGCGCACGGTGCCGTTCACGTTGGTCAGGTACTGTTCTACCTTTACCACCGTTGAATTTTTGTACACGGTAAAACGGCGGGACTGTTGGTAACCTTTGGCCCTTACGGTCTCTATCTCGCTTTCGAGAAAAACCACCACCGAGTCGGCCGACTGGTGTTCAATGGTGTACTGGTACACGCCCCAGTCGAGACGCGGAGGAGGTGGCCAGTTCCAGAAACTTTGCGGCGAGGGCCAGTTTTTGAAACCACCGTAACCCCAACCTTCGCCCCAGGGGCCGTTACTGTTGGTGTCAGGGTTGTAGGTTTTTCCAAGGGTACGTTCGTTGATGGCCATTTGCTGATCGCCGGGCATGGCAAAGCGCATGACACGTCCGCCAATTTCGGGTACAATCACCAATTCGATGTAGCCATTTTCGATGAGCAGGGACTCCCAGCCCCAATTGTTGTAATCGCCCACGGTAAGGCTTACATCGTTGCTGAGTGATGGTAGGCTGAAACCCAGGATGACCAGCAGCAGGATAGAAAAATGTTTCATTTTTGGTTAAGTTGATGTTAGGTTTTATTGAATATTCAGTTTAATCACTTTTGATGACTTACCGGCATCCACTTTCAGTATATAAATACCGGATGGATATTCGGCTTTGTTGGAAACATCGAGCGAGAAATGCAGCTTCGTTTCCCTGACCTTTTGTTCAAGCGGAACATCGACCAGCTGCCCTTGCATGTTGTAAACCGATACCCTCACCAGTCCGGGTTGCTCCAGCTTCAGTTCCACTTCGAGGTGCCTGGAAGCCGGGTTGGGATAGGCTTTGATGGTAGCCTGGGTAGCCAGCTTATTCGCAGAAGTGTGGATGTTCACCCCCGGATTTTCGCTGAACCATTGAATACCGGCATCGGTTCCCACCCAAACATTGCCCGATGGATCGGAAGTAATGGTATAAATGGTGTTGCTGATCAGCCCGTCGGTTTCGGTGTAGCGCAGCAGTGAGCGATCGTCGCCCATGATGTTGATCCCTTTGGAAGTCCCCATCCAGATGTTTTCGTTCTGATCTACATGAATGGCCGTGATCAGGTTGTCGAGCAATTCATGTTCTTCAACGGTGATGATTTCCCAGTCGCTTTTGGTGAAATTCACCGGATTGTACTGTGCACCACTGTTGGTTCCGTACCATTGTGCCTCGCCTTTGAAAGCCACCGAGGTGATGTGGTCGGTCATCATCGAAGCCCAGGGCTGCCCGAAGGTTGAAGCACCGGTGAGTCCGTCGACAGGATCGTGGGTGTAGCGGGCAATGCCTTTTCCTTTGGTGGTGATGAAAGCCATGGTTTCGGCCTCCATGATGCCAATGTCGGAAATGGGATATTGGGCAAATGTAAAGGGATCGCCGTTAGCATCTCCGGTTGAGGTTTCAGCAAACCAATTTTCACCGTCGAAGGCATGAACGGCTTTATCGGTGCCGATCCAAACTACGTTGGTGGGATCAATTTCAACATTGTTGACCACATTTCCCTGCAAATCGCTGTTGGCTTCCGTCAGTGTTTCGGCTTGTGTAATTCCTTCACTTTTGACAGTGGCAACGGTGAGTCCGTTGTTGGTTGCAATCCAGAATACCCGGTTGCCGGTATTTCGCTCTGCAGCCAGGTCGTTCACTTCGTTCCCCGATAAAAAGTTATCGGTATTGTATTGGGTCCAGTTCACACCGTCGTAGCGCGATAAACCTGCAGGTGTGCCAAACCAGGCCACATTGAAAGAGTCGATATAGATCGTTTTCACGTTGTTATCGGGCAAAAGGCTGTTGGATGTATTGATCACCGGGTTGAATGCTGCATTTCTGAAAACCTTTACCAGCTCAATGCCCTGGGCTGTTCCCAGGTTGCGGGAATATTGCTTACTGTCGGCAGAGTTCCAGTGTTCGTATACACCCAGGCTTTTCAGCGGGGTGCCGTCGTTTTCGGGATCGTAAACCACCCCTTCGGGCCAGTTGGCCGGATCGGCTGCCTGCAGCAGGTAATCATCGGTTCCGGTCATGTAAGGATATTGCTGGTTGGCAGGTTTATTTTTGTATTCTTCGAGTAAAAAATCGTAGCAAACGGCATCGATGGCCACCAAATCCTGCGAAAGGAAGAGTGAATTGGGATAATCGCCGTTAAAGGGAGCCATTTGCCAGGGTTCGATGTAGCCTTCCCAGCTGCGCCCGGCCCAGATGCCATCCACGATGGTGAGCAGGGTGTTGCCACCCAGCTGTTCGTGGCCGAGGTAATCCACCAAATGCCGGTAGCGGTGGCTTCCACCTTCACTGGCATCGTGTTGCGGAAAGGCGTAGTGCATTTTCATGGCCGACTGGTTTTCTACCGGATCGTTGGGATCGAGGATGGAACCCTGGTGGTTTTTGGCGCCAATGGTGATGCCTCCGGTATCGTGCGATTTCAGGCAGGGCAGGTTGATGAAATAATCGGCCTCGTAATATTCCTGAGGCAGAAGGTAAGAAAATTGCCCGTCGCTGAAATGCATTTTGGGTTCGGCCGTGACCACAGTTTTGTGCCTGCCGTTCAGTCCTCTGCCATCGACATAAATCACGTTGGGGTAAACCGTTTGGCAAACATCCCAGTACAGGTTGTGAAAGGTTCGGAAAGGGTCGCCCATGTAAATGTCCTCCTGAGCTACGCCAACGGTTTCGATCAAATGCCTCAAAAGTGCCAGCATCAGCTGTGGCGTGGAATCCATGCGCTCAAAGTCCTTTGTTTTTTTTGTGCCGTTTAAGGAGCAACAGGAGTTGGTGACATTGATCTTGACAAATATTTTTTCGCCGGGTTGATAGGCAAAATCACCCCTTCCTTTTTGCTGGTTGAAGTGTTTGAAAAGCAGGTTCCATCCTTCTTTCAGTTGATCTTCACCGGTGTAGGCCAGGATGGCTTCATCGAGCATTTCCTGCACCACATCGGCATTGGTAAAATTGGGCCACCAGTTGGTAGCACTGTTTGAGGGATTGAAATTTTCATCTGTAGCCTCTTTGTCCCAGACCCAAACCACGCGTCCCGGGGCAAAGCCTTTGGCTTCGCCAATGGGCTGGTTGGCTTTGAAATAACTGGCAGTAAGCAGTTGACTGGCGTTGGAAGTGCGGCTGTTGGCACCGTTTCCAATTAGCAACACCACCATCATCACCCCAAAAAAAGCGACAGCAGCCATCCACTTCGATCGGGCCATGCTGGTCCTGAATCTTTTATAAATCAGTGCGGCACCTCCCAGCGAAAGCAGGTAAACCACGAAACCCGACATGAAGGGAGCCGCGGCTTTCATACACGGGTAGGTGGCGCGCGATGGTTTTGGAATGACCCTGACCAAAAACCAAACAGTGGCAGCAATTCCTGTTAAAAAAAACATGATTTTGGCTCCTGAATGTTTCAACTGTTGATGCAGTTGATAGCGTATTTTTTTCATGATAATCCTGATTGATTTCAAAGTAGCACATTCAATGAAGAAACCCGAGTAGGATGGTCTTGGGTTTCACCATTGTAAAAATGTGGTCAATATTTTTGAATTTTTGAAGTAGCTGCATACATCCCCTGTTTGGTTCTGATGTTGACGCGCATCAGGTACTGGCCTTTGCTGAGGAGACCAGCAGCATCCCAGCTTTGTTCCCTGCTTCCTGCCGTCTGAAATACTTCGGGCAAGGCAGCAACTTTTCGGCCTTCGAGGGTGTACATTTCAATGCTCACAAAACCATCAAGCGCCAGTTGATAGCTGATGCTGGCCTGTTGTTGAACAGGATTCGGAAACAGCTTCAGGTTGACATCCTTTTGTTCAAGCGTCAGGAAAGGGCTGGAAGTATTGGTACTGTTGGTCAATTTCACCAACTCAATGCCTTCGCCTGTTTCCAGGTTTCGGCTATACTGCATGTCGGTGGGGTTATTCCAGTGTTCGTGTACGCCCAAACTGCCAATTTCGCTTCCATCGTTTTCAGGGTCGTAGGTAATACCTGCTGGCCAGTTGGCCTTGTCGGCTGCCTGGTGCAGGTAATCGTCTACGGCGCCGTAGTGCGGATAATTGTAGTGATTTTTACCGCTTTCGCCATCGTATTCATAGCGAAGAAAATCGAAGCCAACCGATTCGATGGCAACAGGATCGAGCGAAACAAAGAGGGAAGAGGTCCAGTCGTTGTTCCAGGGTGCTTTTTCCCATTTCACAGGTTTTTCAATTTCGTGTTCCGAAGAATAGAGGGCATCCATGATGTAGATGAGGTTTTTCATGCCAACCAGTTCATGTCCCATCAAATCGACCTGTACGCGGTATTGTCCGTAGGTGTTCCGAAGCGGATCGTTGCCCATGGAAATGAGCCCGCCATGCAGGTGTTTGGCATCATCGCGGGTTTGTGAGCCGAAATGGTTTTTGGCAAACATGGTAATGCCGGCATGCACGTGCGCTTTCAGGGTTGGCAGGTTGATGAGGTATTCCATTTCCTCAAACATGGTGTAAAATTTGTCGGTTTGGATGGGGTTACCGGTAAGCGCACTGTTCCAGTCACCATCGCGCAACACTTCGCCACGATCGGAGTAGTCAATCACGGCAGTGGTACTTTTTACAACCTTGGTTCTTCCGAGGCTCGATTTACTGATGTCGAAATAGATGACATCGGGAAATTC
>JAFGVJ010000178.1 GCA_016938055.1 Prolixibacteraceae bacterium | reverse complement strand
AGGCGCAGGCTGGAAAGAAGTAATTTTTGACCAGTTGGCAACAGGACGCTACGTTAAATTTACCGCGCTTAGCGAAATAAACGGAAGCATTTATACCAGCATGGCCGAACTGGCCTTACTCAACCGGGTTCCGCTTCCCGAAAGGCCAATCGGAGTAAGTGCCAGTAGTCTGAACGACTCTACCATCATGTTGCGCTGGACCGATAATTCGGACAATGAATCAGGTTTTATCATAGAGCAACAGATCGATGATCTCTTTGTAAGCATCGATACGATTCAAAGAAATAAAACGGGTTACATCCATACCGGTTTAGCCGATTCAAGCACTTATACTTACCGTGTAAGAGCCTATAATCAGGGCGGAGCAAGCGAGCCCAGTGAGATCGTCGAAGCAACCACCCCATTGAAAGTAGGTGTCGGCGAGCAGGAATTCAACTGGAATCTTTATCCCAACCCATTCACTGACCATTTCACCTTACAACTGCCAGGAAACAAGGAAAATCTAAGGCTGAAAGTAAGTGATCAGAATGGACGGATCGTTATTTCGCAAAAACTGACAGAAACTGAAACCCAGTTTCGCATTGAAACCGGAGAGCTTCCGGCAGGGCTGTATATCGTGGAAATAAGCGGTGAAAAGCTGCACTATTCAAGGAAAATCATCAAACAGTAAATCTCTATATTCTATTTTAAAACAGGCTTCTGATAACAGGGGCCTGTTTTTTTTATGAAAAAAAAGCAAGCTTATTTTGAGCTGTGAACAGTGTTAATTATATTTGCAGTGTTAATTAAATTATCACCATTAATGCACTAATATATGAATAACAAGCTACTACAGGAAACCAGGATGAAGCGCTATTTCATCGAAGCTACCCGAAACATTCTTAGATCAGAAGGTTTGAAAGGCATTAGCGTTCGTAACATTGCCAAAGATGCAGGTTATTCCTATGCCACACTATATAATTACTTTAACGACGTACGGGATTTGGTTTTCGAATGTGTTAAAGACTTTCAACACGAATGCGAAGTGGATATTTCAAACAAAGTCGAAGGCAAATCGGCAGGAATTGAACGTTTAAAAGCGATTTCAAAAGCATACGTTGAATATTTTCTGGAGTACCCGGGCATTTTCGAATTGTTTTATATCGAAAAAATGTCAGCTTATGGAAACAGCAAGGAATCAGCCAGACTGATTTACCATTTTCTCGATCGCATCTGTCAGCCTGACTGGGATTTCTATGCACAAAAGATGAAGCTGAACAGCGATTTTATCGAGCGCTTGAAAGATCAGTTGCGCTTTACCTTAACAGGTATGTTGTTGTTTTATTTGAATCGGAGTTCACCTGATAATTATGCAGAATTTATACAAGTGCTCGAACAGCAACTGAATTACATTTGGGAATAATCGGAAGGCTGATGTTTTACCAATAATAATGCATTCAATTATTCATTGAATTGCCCGTTTTTGAATTGATCGATTACTCCAGCGAGCTCATCGAATTTGTTGGTCTGCATCAGCTGATGCCGTAAGACAGAGGCATCCTGAAAACCGGAAATGTATATTTTGAAAAAGCGTTTCAGAATGTTGAAATTCTTTGAACCACCCCAGGTTTCATAATACAGTTTTGTATGTTGAAGCAAAAGTTCGATGCGCTCAGATTCCGAACGTTGTTCAAGGTCGTTGTTGGCAAAAAACCAGGGATTGGAGAAAATACCTCGACCAATCATCACCCCGTCGAGACCATATTTACTGGTCTTTTCAAGTCCTTCGTCATAGCTCATCACGTCGCCATTTCCCAAAAACGAAATTTCCGGATCGACCTGTTTTGCAATCCTGGCGCCCAGTGCAATTTGATTCCAGTCAGCCTGTCCATCCGACTGTTGTTTCTGTGTACGTCCATGAAGAATAATGGCGGCAGGATGGGTTGCTGCCAAAGTTCCAATCCATTCTTCGCTTACCGGCTTGCCAAGGCCGATGCGGGTTTTCACACTTACAGGTAATGAGCTGGCTTCCTTGCTGGCCAGCATTATTTCCTGTGCCAGTTTCGGTGTTCCAATCAAGGCAGAGCAACAACCATTTTTGACCACATTCCGAACCGGACAGCCCATGTTTATATCGATGCCATCGAATTCTCCACTATCCGAAATCTCTTTTACAATTTTGTTAAAGATCTCAGGATCCTTGCCCCAGACCTGGGCCACCAGTTTGATATTCAACTTTCGAAGCAAGTGTTTTTCCGAAGCATTGACAATCAGGCGCTCACCCACCCTTTCCCGGCCAACAGGATGATTCATCCCGTCGACATTGGTAAATTCGGTATAAATTACATGCAGTCGCCCGGGATCACTAACGCGCATCACAATTTCGCGAAAAACGGTATCGGTAACGTCTTCCATTGGAGCCAGCGCAAAAAGCGGGGCCTTCACTTCCTTCCAGAAATTCGACATTTACTATTTAATTTCTAAGTTTGCATTCTTATTAAGCGAACGCTCATGCTGTAATGGTTCATGTTCTGCTTTTCTGATCTTTTGAAGGTCGGGGCGCAGACGACTGCGGAATATTTTTGAACGGGAATATTGCTCATGCATTTTTTTACGATATACCAACCGTACCTCTTCGCTTGAATTTTTGATGGTCATGCATTCTTCCGAACAACAGCCCTCGTATTCTTTTGAGCACCGTTCGCACTGGATAAACAACAGGTGGCAATCGTCGTTATTGCAATTGGTATGGGTATCAGCAGGAGCTCCGCACTGATGACAACGCGCAATTACGTCTTCACTGATTCGCTCTCCCAGCCGCTCATCGAAAACAAAATTTTTGCCTATGAAATTCGACTTTAAACCAGCTTTCTTAATCTGTTGGGCATATTCGATGATCCCCCCATGTAACTGGTTCACATCGCTGAATCCTTTTTCACGAAGATAGGCGCTGGCCTTCTCGCAGCGAATTCCTCCCGTACAATAAAGCAGAATTTTATGATCTTTTTTTGTCTTCAGTTCCTTTTCTACCAATCGAATCTCCTCCCTGAAAGTGTCGGCATCGGGACATAGCGCCCCTTTAAAATGCCCTACTTCGCTT
>JAFGVJ010000177.1 GCA_016938055.1 Prolixibacteraceae bacterium | reverse complement strand
GTTTTTGTGATTTTGGCTATTCAACGGAAAGGTTTTTTCCGATAGAATAGTAGATCAAAAAGTATGAAAATAGTTGCGTGATAAACAATACGGAGCAACACAATGTTTGAGAAAAGCAGGGATAAGTATGTTGGCTGGGGTATGGAAACAAAAAAAGCCCTGCCTTGGGCAGAGCTTTACTTTTGTATCTTGTAACGCTTAATTGCGACTATCCATGTGTTTCTTGTACTTGTTCATGAACTTATCAACACGGCCAGCTGAGTCAACCAGTTTCATCTTACCGGTATAATATGGGTGTGATGAGTTTGAAATTTCCAATTTGAACAATGGGTATTCAACACCATCAATTTCGATAGTTTCTTTCGTAGCAGCAGCTGATTTGGTGATCACTACCACTTCGTTTGACATATCTTTGAACGCTACTAAACGATAATTTTTAGGGTGTATACCTTCTTTCATTTCTATGCGTATTAAAATTTCCTTTTTTCTAATGGTTCGCAAAGATAGACATTCATTCAACTTTTGCAAAATATTTTTTTAAAAACGAGATATTTTTTTGACCCAACAGTTAAAAAAATGAGCTCCTGTTATTCAATGATTTTAGCCCTGGTAAAGGGTTTGCTTCTGTCAAACAGGTAGCGCATCTGGTAGTGTGTTTTCTTATGGGTTGCTCCTGTTGATTTATACAAGGCAATGATTTTCGGGTTGAAATCGCCTGCCCACGAAAGTTCAATCTCGTTGTATTGTGGCTTGTGGGGCATCACCTTGTTTTCCAATTGCCAGAAAATGGCCGATTCGATGCCCGAACGTTGGTATTTTTCAACCACCCCCATAATGATGATCCGGGTGCGGGTAAATCTTTTTTTCTTGATGAAACGCATCAATTTTAAAATATTCCAAAGGTTGAGTTTTCCATTCCGAAGATGGCGCAATGCCTGGTTAAAATCAGGCAGCATTACAAACATGGCAATGGGATCATCATCGGCATAGGCAAACCATACAAACTCCGGATCGAGCAAGATTTTTGAACTCTCGATGAAGTTTTTGAGTTCTCCTTTGTCTAGTGCTTTGTAGTGTTCGTGCTTACTCCAGGCGCCATCGTATACTTTGGCAAAATCATCAACGTAGCGGTCAATGTTGTTCCATTCTAAGTGACGGAAGCTGTACTGAGGCTTTTTGGCCACCCATTCGGCAATTTTCCAGAAACGCTCTGGGAAAGGTTTGGTATAATCGAGGTGATAACAATATTGTTCGTAGTAAACCTTGAAGCCATAGCTTTCAAACAATTCAAGGTAGTAAGGTGGATTGTATGGCATCCCAAATCCCTGCTGCGTGAAGCCCATGGCCAGTAAACCGTGATTCATGTAATTTTCGCCCAGATTGGCAGGTCCGTCCATGGCTTCCATGCCTTGCTGTTTCAGCCATTCCTTTGCCGTATCGAAGAGAATGGCAGCAGTTTCTTTATCGTTGATGCACTCAAAGAAGCCTATGTTGCCGGTAGCTTGTTCATAAACATGTGACTTGTCGAAATCGATGAAAGCAGCAATGCGCCCAATAGGCCTGTTCCCTTCAATCAATACCCAGCGTGTGGCAGTGCCGTGCTTGAAAAAAGCATTTTTTTCTTTGCTGAAAGTCTCTTCAACCATTTTGGTGAGTGGGCAGGCAAAATTGGGATCATTTCTGTATATCAGGCGGGGTAGTTTGTTGAAAAGCTTTTTTGATCGTCGGGTTTTTACTTCAAGCAGCTTCATGTGAGTTGGTTTATGGTTTATTGCTTAGCAGGATTTGCTTCAAAAAAAATCCCGTTAAAATAACGGGAGGCAAGATACAAAAAAAGTATTTTAATGTTTGAATGTACAGGGAAAGCTTAATTCCTGTTGGAAAAGATCGACAGCAGTCGCAGCAGGTTTACGTATAGCCAGATGAGCGAAACCAGCAAACCAAAAACGCTGTACCATTCCATGTATTTGGGGGCACGGTTGGCCGCATTTTGTTCAATAAAATCGAAATCGAGCATGAGGCTGAAAGCCGAAATACCTGTCACAATTACACTGAAAATCAGACCAAACGATCCGCCGCCATGCAGGTACGATACATTGGCCCCAAACATTCCGGCAATCCAGCTTACCAGGTAAACCATCATCAGTCCCATCAAAGCAGCCATCATGCCCCGGCGAAAACCACTGGTTACACGGATGATCCGCTGGCGGTAAATGAAAAGCATGCTCAGGAATACGGCAAAGGTCAAGGCAACTGCACGGATCACCAATCCTGGAAACTGTGCTTCAAACATGGCCGATAAAGCACCCAGGAACATACCTTCGAGGATGGCATAAATGGGTGTGGTAAACCCCGACCATTTAGGGGCAAAAGTGGCTGCAATAGCTACAATGAAACCGCCAATACCGCCAATGAGCAGATATTTCATCACCGCACCGGAAGCCAGGGCCGGATTGGCCGGATCAAATACTTTGAAATATTGTTGCCAGGTGTAAAAAGCAGCAGCAAATACAAACAAAACAGCCAGTGCCGTTTTGTTGATGGCTCCGTTAAGGGTCATGGTTTCTTCACTGGTGGTATTGACCCAGGCATTTTCATAAGTCCTTTGCCCAAAAATGGGATTGGATGTTTTTGCAATATTCATAGATTGTCTGTTTTTAAAAATTGAAAACCTGTCCGTTCAAAAATCATGCAAATAGATGACCAACGCCATATTTACTGTCCCTGTGGACGAATCATGGATTGAAAATAATCGCTGGTGATTTCTTTATGGAGCTCATAGCCAAGTTCCTGGGCATTTTCTTCGGTAAACTCCTGTAACAATTCAGCAAAACTGACACACTGTGCATGTAGTTCATGGCTCCTGCGTGCCAACTGACAGACTGACCTGTAAAAAATGTCGTGCAACTGGGGATCTTTGGCCAAAGGGGTCAATACATCAAAAAAGGGTTCAAACATTTCGTCGATGCTGTTCCTTGCAGTGATGGACAAACGGCCCATCATCAACAGCCCAGCACTTTTCACAAGGAGTTTCTTTCCCCTGCACCATTCCAACGCTTTGGCAAATGCAAAGGGCGATTCAGTAAGCAGGTTCATCACAGCTTGTTCAACTATTTCGATGTTATCGGCTGTTTTGATCCAGAAATCCATTTGTTCCTCGCTGATTTTTTTGGGTTCATCGAGCAGCGTGGCCAGGATCATCGTTTCGCGCCATCTCTTGTTCCATAACTTTAGCGCAAGCAGGTGGTCACGTTCAAACTTTGTTGCCAGCTTCTTTAGATCAACGGTTGAAACACCCCAGTTTTTTTCATAGCTGATACCCATCCGTTCCATGGTCTCCGATGTGACACCATTTTTCAGGGTAGGAATCTGCAACAACAATTGCGCGTAGGTTTTTTGTGTTTCAGGATTGTCAATGATGTATTCCATGAGCGATTAAAAAAGAATAAGTTCCACAAATATAAAGACCAGAATCAACATTGTACTCATGATGATATAACGTTGAAGCGGAAGGTATTTGTTCAGCGAAATGTTGAGCCTTTTTTTGCAGGCTATGACAAGATAAATCTTCTCGAAAAGATATGCCACAAGGGTGGCATAGGCCACACCGGCAATTCCAATTCTCCTGGCCAGTACAATGCTTAACGACACATTGATGATGATTTCAAACAGCGAGGCACTCACAATGACCTTGTTCATTTTTTGGGCCATGAGCAAGGTTTGTGGGAAGAGCAACCTGCTGATGATCAACATTAAATAAATGTTGAATATGGTGGCGCTGGCGGCAAATTGTTGATTAAAGACCAAAGGGTAAAACCAGTGTGAGGTGAGTATGAGCACCATGCTCACCGGGAAAAGCAACCAGTGTAAGCGGTCAATTTCGGAACGGAATTCGGCCAAAGGTGATTCAATATTCTTTTGCGATAGTCTTGGCAACATGGCCATTCCCAGAGAATTGGCCAGCAACATGGACAAAGGTAGTTCACGGGCCCCATACTGGAATACCGCCAAATCGTCGGGACTAAACTGGGAAGTAATAATGAAACCATCGATGTATCGCGATGAAGAACTGAGCAGGGTGGAAAGTACCAGGGGAGACCCCAGCACGATGTACTCCCTGAGCATCGGCCAGTCGGTTTGATAGCGGGCATATTTTCTTAGCACCAGCAGCAGCCATATAAAACGCAAAAAACTGACCAGTAGCAGACCTGCCAGAATGGTATTCAATCCGTATCCAAAAAATGGTGGAAGACCAACAGCTGCCAATTGAAGCGTGAAGGTGACAATGGCATAGACAACGATTTTCTTTGACTGATGGTGTAACAGGTAAATGTATTCCGTCATCATGGACGGGCTATTCAGCACAATATAGGCAGCCAGTAAACCCGGAAGCGGCACCTGATTGCCATTCAGTAACCACGATGACACCGGTTGTTTCAACGAAAGTAAAAGCAGTCCTGCGATCAGGGAAAACGCTAAAAGCAGCAGAAAGGCATTGAAGATGAATATTCCCTTTTGTTCAAAAGACTTCTCACTTGCTGAAGGAAGCATGACTTTTAGAAAACCATTCACCCAAAAAAAGGTGAAGGCACCGGCTATCAATAAAAAGGTTTCATAATGACCTATGTCGGTTTTGTCAAGTTCTGACTTTGATAACAGTATTCCGATGAGCAGCAGTGTGCCGTAACGGATCAGCTGAAAGAGCTGGATGGCATTGACATTGGAAATGGTAATTTTCTTCAACGCGGTTTATTAAGGTCTGCACAAAAGTAAGAAACAGTTTTGATTTTGTCAGAATTGATCAAAAAATCAAACATGCTTTTCCAGGTGAAGATGTTCGTTTGAGCGTAAAAAACTGCTTCAAAAATTTTAAAATTCAATTTCAAAATGAAATAAAATACTATATTTGCACCGCAATTCAAAAAAGTTGCAACATGGTGGATGTAGTTCAGTCGGTTAGAACGTCGGATTGTGGTTCCGAAGGTCGCCGGTTCAAGTCCGGTCTTCCACCCACTCAAAAAAAACCTTCTCAATCAATGTGTTGAGAAGGTTTTTTTGTTGATAAATTAAAAGAACCTGGCTATTCTTTCCGCAATGCTTTCCAGTAATTGTTCGTCTTCATCCCTGAAAGGGGCAGGTGAGTGAGAGTCAATGTCGATTTCAGCAACAAATTTTCCGTTTTTGATCACCGGAACTACAATTTCTGCTACTACATGCAAGCTGCAGGCAATGTAATTGGAAATTTGTGACACATCTTGTACAATCATGGCTTGTCCGCTTTCGGCCACCTGGCCACAAACACCTTTCCCTACCGGAATCATGGTGTGATCGGTGGGTTTCCCAACATAGGGTCCCAGAATCAACACCTGTTTGCTTTCGTCAAGGATATAGAATCCCACCCAGTCGTAATGATAAACATCCTGTTTCAGTATTTCACAAATCTTTTGCAGTACAAAATCCCGCTGACTGTTTTCTTTTAACAGCCCGTCAATTTTTTCTAAAATATGCTGTATGTCCATGAAAGTTGTGTATTAAATGATCTCCACCTGATTTTCGAGGGTGATCTTTTCGCAAAATAAACACTTTAATTCGATCGGATTTTTCGATATGACCGAAAAACGGGTGGTGATTTTTTCGTGATTGGTGATGCATTTGGGATTGAAGCATTTGGCGATACTAACGATGGTATCGGGAATCTCCACCACCCTTTTTTCCACCACTTCGTAATTCTTAATGGTATTCAACTTGGCATTGGGAGCAATCAAGGCAATCTTGTCAACTTCTTTGCCCTGAAAAAAGCGGTTAGCTACTTTGATGATGCCTTTTTTCCCCAGCTGTTTGCTGTCGAGGTTGGTGCCAAAAGTAATCATCTCTTTGTTCTTGTAAAGTTTTAAAATGCTGATCACATCGAATAAGCGGCTGGCAGGGATGTGGTCTATCACAGTGCCGTCCTTGATGGCACTTACTTGTAATGCTTTGTCCATGGCTAAATTATTTAAGTCCCATAATATGTGAAATAATGGCCTGCCGGGTAAATACCCCGTTGAGGGCCTGCGTAAAATAATATGCTTTGGGATTGTCATCCACATCGGTGTGGATTTCATTGACCCGTGGCAGCGGATGAAGGATTTTCATCGTGGGTTTGGTGTTTTCAAGCATGCTGTTTTTCAGAATGTACACGTTCTTGACTTTTTCGTATTCCATTGGATCGTTGAAACGTTCTTTTTGAACACGGGTCATGTAAATGATGTCGGCTTCGGACATGATGTCGGTAAACTCGAGATGTTCGAAGTAGCGGATGCCTTTACTTTCCAGAAATCGTTTGTATTCCACAGGCATGGCCAGTTCGGGTGGTGCAATGAAATTGAAAATCGGGTTCTCGAACACCGAAAGGGCCTGAAGCAGGGAGTGTACCGTGCGGCCGTATTTCAGGTCGCCCACCATGAAAATGTTGATGTTGTCGAGCCTGCCCTGGGTTTTCATAATGGAATACATGTCCAGCAGGGTTTGGGTTGGATGCTGGTTAGCACCGTCGCCTGCGTTGATCACGGGTACACCTGATACCTGACTGGCATAGCGGGCACTTCCTTCCAACGGATGTCGCATCACAATCAGATCGGCATAGTTACTGACCATCCTGATGGTGTCGTGAAGGGTTTCGCCCTTGCTAACACTCGATGAAGAGGAGTCGGAGAAGCCGATAATCTTACCGCCCAGCCTGCTGATGGCCGTTTCAAAACTGAGTCGTGTACGGGTAGAGGGTTCAAAAAACAGGGTTGCTGCTACCTTGCCGCTAAGCAGGTCCTGGTTGGGGTTCTTTTCAAATTCGGTAGCCAACTCCATAATCCGCAAATAATCCTCTTTGCTGAAGTCGGTAATTGAAATGAGATCTTTTTTGTGCATTGTTGTCGTATTTATTTTTGTGATTGGTCAGTATTGATCAAAAAAAAACCAACAGAATGAATCTGTTGGTTTTCAAATATTTTTCCAAAGCAATGAGCGGTATTTTTATCGGCAATGCTGCGGTATGTTGTATGAATTTTGATCTTTTTCATCAAAGCCTAAAAGTAGCCAAATTCTGCGAGCTAATGCAGCTCATCACGAAAGTTTTTTAAACATCTTTGTTAATAGTTCAATTTTAAGAAATTCAATTTTTTCGAATTTGGCCAGAACCGGCGTTTCTTTTTGTAGTCTGATGTCCACAATGAGCTGGCAATTCAGCCCAAATTCCGATTGTACAATATTCAGTTCATCTTCTTTGATCACACGCATTACCTGGTTTTGCAAGGGATAGTCAAAACTTAACCGATACCTGTTTGTGATCAGGTGTTCCACAACTGTTGCCTGTTCAAGGGCATTGGCGGCAGCATGCTTATAGGCATTGATCAGTCCACTGACTCCCAGCAGGGTGCCACCAAAATAGCGAACCACCACCACCAGGATGTTTGTGAGTTCGTGGCTCAATAATTGACCCAGAATAGGACGGCCTGCTGTTCCCGAAGGTTCCCCGTCGTCGTTGGCTCGATATTGCTCTCCCAAACATCCAAGCCGATATGCATAACAATGGTGCCGGGCGCTGTAGTGTTCTTTTTTGAGTTCCTGAACAATGGCCTTCACTTCCTCTTCGTTGCCAACAGGATAGGCAAAGGCCAGAAATTTACTGCCCTTGTCCTTGAACAAGCCTTCACATTTGGATTCGATAGATTGGTAAGTATCTTTTTCCATATTTAAAAGCTGGTTAAAAGTACGATACAAATGATGGATAAAACGATCCCGATCCAATTGACCCGTGATAATTTCTCGCGGAAGTGCAAATGTCCAATGAGCAGTGTGAGTGATACAATGCTCAGGTTATTGATCCCAAAGATCAGAGAGCTGTCGAGTCCGGCTTTGTTGAGAGCACTGATCAGAAAATAAAGGGAACCGAAGTTGACAAGACCCAAAAGGGTTCCCAGAACAATGGTGCTTTTGTTGAAAATTTTCTGTTCTTTCTTTTTGGTCAAAAGCAGGGTTAGCGACGATATGAAAGAAACCGCAAACAACGATGAAGAAAAGAGTTCAAGGTCGGTTTCCGGGATGAAATGGTGTTGGGCTACTTTCACCAGGGTATCCACACTCCCCGAACCAATAAACAGGATAAAAGGCATAAAGGCAAGCAGCGGCTTTAGATTTTTGGCGGGTCGATGGTAAATGGCCATTAGAACGGCCAGAAAGGTGAGCATGATTTTCAATACTTTCGATAAAGTGATCAGCTCATCAAAAAGGAACATGGAGAACAGGATGGGAATGACCATGGACATTCGGGTGGCAATGCTGGTGATGCCCATCCCGGCTGTTTCCGACGACCAGCCAATGAGCAGGAACATGACCACAAACAGAAAGCCAATGAGTGCTGCAATGGGTAGCCACGAAGCATTCAGCACATGACTAATGTTGAAGGGGCTTGGGTTCAGAGCCAGCCCGAGGATCACAGCTACCAGGTAGTTCACCATGACCATTCCCGGCAAACTGGCACTAACCCGATTTCTGAGTTTGAAAATCAAGTAGATACTTGTAGAACACAAAATGCTGATCCAAAGGAAAACCATGTTGTTGGGAGTAAAAAAAGCAGGTGGTTGAACCTGCTTTTCCGATTGTTATACTTTAAGTCGTTTCTCGATTTCTTCTACATCGATTCTGAAATGTTTGTCGGTGTCAATCAGGTTGTTTACCGTTTTACAAGCGTGCAGTACAGTTGCATGGTCCTTGTTGCCTATTTGAGACCCAATGGAGGCCAATGACGATTTGGTGAGCGATTTGGAAAAGTACATGGCTATTTGCCGGGCTTGTACCACTTCGCGTTTTCGGGTTTTCGACTGCAGCGAATCGATGGGCATGTTAAAATAATCACAAACGATTTTCTGGATATAATCGATGGTAATTTCGTGTTTGCTTTGTTTGACAATCTTGTTGATCATGTCAATAGCCAGGTCAATGGTGATGGCCTTTTTGTTCAGGGTAGATTGGGCCAGCAGCGAAATGAGTGCACCTTCGAGTTCCCTGACATTGGAATCAATGTTGTGAGCGATGTATTCCAGTACATCATGCGGCATGGTGAGTCCATCCTTGTGGGTCTTCTTTTTCAGAATGGCGAGTCGTGTGTCGTAATCGGGGATCTGCAGGTCGGTGGTCAGTCCCCATTTGAAACGGGAAAGCAAACGTTGTTCGATGCCTTTGATTTCGATAGGCGATTTGTCGGATGTAAGTATGAGTTGTTTGCCCAGCTGATGCAGGTGGTTGAAAATATGGAAAAAAGTTTCCTGTGTTTTTTCCTTGCCGGCAAATTCCTGCACATCGTCAATAATCAGCACATCAATCATCTGATAAAAGTGCAAAAAGTCGTTGCGGGTGTTGTTCCTGGTTGCTTCAGAATATTGGGTGATGAATTTATTGGCATTCACATACAATACTACTTTGTCGGGGTAGCGTTCTTTCACGTCGATACCGATGGCTTGTGCCAGGTGGGTTTTCCCAAGTCCACTGTCACCGTATATCATTAAAGGGTTAAATGCAGTTCCCCCGGGGTTTTGAGCCACGGCATACCCTGCCGAGCGTGCAAGGCGGTTGCATTCGCCTTCGATGAAATTATCGAAGGTATTGTCTTTTTTTAACTGCGGGTCAATGTGCAGTTTTTGAATTCCCGGAATGACAAAGGGGTTCTTAATGGACATGGCATCGCCTTTCAGGGGGGCTGAAATGGGCCGGTTGTTCAGTTTCAGATTGTTGTTGGTGGGGTAATTCACCGTTAAGGTACCGGAGTCACTCTGTTGGTCGCTCATCACCACATTGTATTCCAGTTTAGCACTTTTCCCGATTACCTTGCGCAATGTTTTTCGTAGTATGTCTATGTACTGCTCTTCAAGGTATTCATAAAAAAACGGACTGGGAACCTGGATGGTCAATACTTCACCTTCCAGTTTTATAGGTTTGATGGGCTCAAACCAAGTACGGTAGCTTAAGGGTTGAACATTGTCCTTAATAATTGTTAAACAATCATTCCAAATCTGGTGGTGTTCTAAATTCATTATTGGGTAAATTGAATAGCCTGTAAACAGATTAATATTTAGGGTTTGTTTTAATTCATTTACAAAAGTGTGAAAAAAATATCTGAAAAAAAACAAAAGCATTACTTGTTTTTCTGGTTTATTTATTCGCGGTTTTCATTTGTATTTTTTTTCGAAATATTTTTTCGTACTTAAGTTAAGTTGCATAAAATGAGGGTTATAGATGTGTTGATGCTTGTTTAATTCATTGATATCCAAAACTTTTTTTAAAGCATGTTTTCGGGGACCATGGCCCATTAATCACCCTCAATTAATTTATGATAAATGTTGAATTGTTTTAATATAGAATAAAATAATAAATAAAATGAAACATATAGGTTGATTGAAATTTTACACTGTGGTTTTTTATGCCCTTAAACGGTTCGATAGCACTGATTTATTAACGGTAAAGAGAAATTGAAAGTTCATGTTTTACGATGGCTTAATTATTCTTTAACATTTGCGTGAATTGAAAGTCATCATTCAGGTATTTTAATCTGTTTTGCAAAACAGGGTGTTAAAGCACATGCTTTAATGTAGTGAAATTCTAGGTCTATGTGTTATAGAAAATGTTTTCCAACTTTTTTTTCGGTACTTTTTTTGTGTTAAAGTTTTCTGAATTTTTCCTTTTGACCATTTCGAAACACCACGATAAACGCTCCTTTGAATTGCTTGTCTAAACGCTGTTGATTTTCAGTGGCTTCGTTTAGGTTTTGAGTGAAGCCGGTGTAATATTTATAAAAGTTATTTTCGAACAGCTGATGTACCAACATCGTTTTGTCAATCCCCAGCTTGTCGGCATTCATAGGTTTGGAACTGGCCATGATTTGTATCGCATACCATTCGCCTGAACGAATGGCCTGTTCGTTGATTGTCTTCCCGGTTTCACTGGTACTGGTGTTCTGTTTTGGGAGCTGTTGGGCATTATTTGCCTTACTGGCAGGGGAAACGAACGTGGAATCAAAATGGTCAGCATCCTTTGTTGTTTCGGGTGATTCAGATAAAAGGATGTTCGATCTGGAATCAATCCTTTTTTTGTAGGTTGCAAAGGCATCGGCTATTGATTGGGCCAGTGATGTTTGTCCTTTGGGTGTGGCCAAATAGCTCCTGTCGTTACTGTTGCTGATGTAGCCCAGCTCAATTAGGATGCCGGGCATTACTGTTTTGCGGAGTACCAGAAAACCAGCCTGTTTTACGCCCCGGTTATGCCTTTGGGCAAGCTGTTTGAAGCTTTGCTGAACTTTGTCGGCAAAAAAGCGACTTTGTTCAAGGTATTCATTCTGGATCAGTTCAAACATGATGTACGATTCGGCCGAGTTGGGGTCAAAGCCTTCGTAGCGGGTAGTGTAGTCATCTTCCAGCAAAATCACCGAGTTTTCCAGTTGGGCTACTTTGAGGTTGTCCTCACTGCGGTGGGTTCCCAATATGTATGTTTCGGCACCGAAAGCAGTTTCTTTCTGGTAATAATTGACATGAATGGAAATGAAAAGGTCGGCTTTGGCTTTGTTGGCAATGTTGGCCCTTTGGTCGAGCGGCACAAAGACATCTTTGGTTCGGGTATAAATCACTTTCACACCGGGATTCTTTTCACTGATCATTTTTCCTGCCTGTAACGCAACTTCCAGCACGATGTCTTTCTCATATAAAGTACCGAAAACTGTTCCGGGATCTTTGCCGCCATGACCGGCATCAATCACCACGGTATTCAGGGTGAAATGCTGATCCTGAGCATGCAAAACCGTCAGGAGAAAGCTGCTTGTCAATAATATTATAAGAAGAATGGGCTTTCTTAACATTTTTTGGCTTTTTTATGATAATAATTAGTTGAAGATATGGTTTATTTCAGGAACATTAAAAGCAATTTTATATTTTTTTTGACCTCGGCAAAAGGCGGGCCAAATTCCACTGTCTATTGCCATGAGTACCATTTTTTAAACTATTTTTGAGCCTTAAACAAGAGCTTTTGAAATTACTTCGACCCATATTGTTACTGGTATTTTTTTCGGGGGCGCTGTTCAATGCTTTGTCGCAGGATGAAGTAATGTTGAGTGATTCGGCTTTAATGGCCAGAGGTTTAACCATTATTGACGATTCGGTGAAAACGGCCCCTCAAAATAAATCGGTGATAGAATCTCCCATTGATTACGATGCCAAGGACTCCATTGCGATATCGATGGAAAATGGTGAGCAGGTTGTTCATTTGTATGGAACGGCCAAGATCAAATATGGAACCATTGAATTGTCGGCCGATTACATCTCTGTCAATTTCGGGAAAAAGGAAATGTTTGCCCGCGGCACCACCGATTCATTGGGCGTGATGACTGGAAAACCTCATTTTGTTGACGGCGCTGAAGAGTTTGATGCTGAAACGCTGCGCTACAATTTTGTGACCGGAAAAGGCTTTACCGAAAATGTGGTGACCAAACAGCAGGATGGTTTGGTCCGCAGCGAGAAAGTGAAAATGGTGAACAAGGACATCTATTGCATGCTGGATGGGAAGTATTCGACCTGCGATGCCGATCACCCTCACTTCTATCTGAGTATGACCAAGGGCAAGGTGGTCCGCGATAAAGCCATTGTGACCGGCAGGGCCTACCTCGTACTTGAAGATTTCCCCATTTATTTTCCCTTTCTACCCTATGGTTTTATTCCCACCTTTAACAAAACTTACTCATCGGGGGTGATTATTCCTTCGTACGGTGAAGAGCGTTTGTATGGTTTTTATTTGAAGAATGGTGGTTTTTACTGGGCTGCCAGTAATTTTTTCGACCTGAAACTTACTGGTGATGTGTATTCCAAAGGAAAATGGGCTGTGAATGCCGAAACCCGTTACCGCTTGCGCTACAAATTCTCCGGTAATTTCCGTTTCAGTTATTCCAAATCGGTCACTGGCGAAAGGGGGATCGATCAGGTGGTGATACCCAACTTCAGCGTTACCTGGAGCCATGCCCAGGATGCCAAATCGAACCCGTCACAAACATTTTCGGCAAACGTGAACTTCTCTTCGAGCGGGTTCGACAAAGAAAACGAATATGAAGATCCGACAAAAGTGGTACAAAACTCCAAATCGTCGACCATCTCGTACCGAAAAACTTTCCTGAACACCCCCTTCAGCATGACGGCCAGCATCCGAGCCAGCCAGAATACCAAAAACCAAACAATATCGGTCACACTGCCTTCCATGTCGTTTAACATGAAAAGCATCCAACCATTTAAACCCAAGAAGAGAGTAGGTCCCAAGCGATTCTACGAAGATTTCAAACTCTCGTATAGCACGCAGATCGATAATACCATTAATACAATTGATACCCTTTTGTTTTCCACTCCTTTTTCGGAATGGCAGAAAGGCGTGAAGCACAATTTGCCAATCACACTGCCTTCTTTTAAAATAATGAATTACATCAACGTGGTACCATCAATCAGCTATAACGAACAGTGGCACTTCGATTACATCGAAAAATATTGGATCGATGGCAGTTACGTGACCGATAACGAAACAGGGCTCCAAAAGTGGATCCCCGGGCGAGTGGTACAGCAACGTCGCGATGGTTTCAAACGGGACTACAAGTATGCATATAGTTTAGGGGCAAGCACTACCTTGTATGGTTTGTACAACATGAAGAATCCCAACTGGCGCTTGAAAGCCATCAGACATAAATTGGACATGAGCTCTGGTTTCAGTTATAATCCCGATTTTAGGGATGAACGTTTCGGTTTCCATTCCATGGTCCAGGTTGATTCGCTGGGGAATTACGAGTCCTACAATATTTTTGGTTCAACGGCCTCCGGTAAAAGCGGATCGGTGAATTTTGGCTTCGATAACAACGTTGAAATGAAATTGCTGAACGACCGTGATTCTACCTCCAAAGAGAAATTCAAAAAAGTAGCCATTTTCGATAACCTGGGTTTCAGGGGTTCCTATAACCTTCAGGCCGATTCCATGAACCTTTCCAACATTTCCATCAATGCCCGCACCAAAATTGCCGGTACTTCCATCAACATTACCGGTACACTCGATCCGTATCAGTTGAACGAAAAGGGGAACCGGATCAACCAATTCATGTGGAGCGATGATAATGCAAAGGGACTGGCTAAACTGGGGCGTATTACCAACATCAATACTGGTTTCAGCCTGAGTTACAGCTCCGATAAGCTGAAAAAGAAAATTGAAAGCAAACGGAAGGAAAGGGGGCTCGATAGTGAAGTGGTCACTGCCGAAGACTATATGCCCTTTGACATGCCCTGGCGCATCAGTATGAATTATAGTTTTAATTACAGCAATCCTAACGGCAAGCCCCGTTTGAACCAGTCGGTGGGTTTGAGTGGTGGTGTTGATTTCACTTCCAAATGGAAAACAACCTTTACTTCGGGTTTCGATTTTGTGGCCATGAAAATGACGCATACCAATGTTTCCATCATTCGCGACCTGCATTGCTGGTCCATGTCATTCAATTTTTCACCCATTGGTACCCGTCCATTTTATACCTTTACCCTGAGTGCCAATGCGGCCATGCTGAAGGACCTGAAAGTGAACAAAACAGACCGTGATTATCAATAAGCCCACATTGAAACATTTTCATCAACTACATCAATACATTGAATCATGAAAAGAATCATTTCAACCCCGAATGCCCCCTCAGCCATTGGCCCCTACAGTCAGGCCGTTGAAGTCAAGGGCACTTTGTATGTCTCCGGACAGGTTCCCATCAATCCCCTGAGTGGAAAAGTTGAAGCTAGTGACATTGTTGGGCAAACCGAACAGGTGATGCAAAACATTGGCGCCATTCTAGCAGAAGCCGGATATACTTATTCCGATGTGGTGAAATCGACCTGCTTTTTGAGCGACATGGTCAATTTCAAAGCCATGAACGAAGTGTATGGAAAATATTATGCCGTCAATCCCCCGGCCAGGGCCGCATTTGCCGTGAAGGAATTGCCCCTGGGGGCACTCATCGAAATTGAAACGGTTGCAGTAAAAGGATAGAAGGCTGAGGTTACGGCTAAGGTTAAGGCTGAGGTTAAGGCTGAGGCTGAGGCTGAGGCTGAGGCTGAGGCTGAGGTGAAATGTCTTCCTTATCATCAATTCAGTTCATTCATATGCTTCAGTTGGTCATTTGTTCCCCTCCTTTGGAGGGCTTAGGGGAGGCCAAAAAAAATCCATCGTGTTAGCGATGGATTTTTTATCTGTTTGAAAAGTGTCCCAAATGTTAGTGAACGCTTTTTATTCTGAAACAACTTCAAATTCGAAATCAATGACCACTTCGCGGTGAAGTTTGATTTTGGCAGTATGTTTACCAATTTCCTTCACGCCGTCTTTTGCAATGGTAATGCTTTTGCGGTCAATTTCAATTCCTTGGGCAGCAATAGCTTCGGCCAGCTGGATGTTATTCACTGAACCAAAAATCTTTCCGGTGGTACTGGTTTTTGCACCAATGGTGATGGTCAGTGCTTTGATTTTTTCGGCGAGTACCAGTGCTTCGTCTTTCAGCTTGGCTTCTTTGTGCGCGCGCTGACGGATGTTCTCAGCCAGTACTTTTTTCGATGAAGGGGTTGCAATAACCGCCATTCCCTGAGGAATCAGGTAGTTGCGACCGTAGCCATCCTTAACTTTCACGATATCGTCCTTCGAACCTAGCCGTTGAACGTCTTGTTTTAAAATGATTTCCATCTGCTAGTCCTCCCTGATTATTTCAATAAGTCGGTTACATAAGGCAGTAAAGCAATGTGACGGGCACGTTTAACGGCCTGTGAAACTTTACGTTGGTACTTTAACGAGGTACCGGTAATCCGACGGGGTAAAATTTTTCCCTGATCGTTCAAGAATTTCTTCAGGAACTCGGGGTCTTTATAATCTACAAACTTGATCCCGTTTTTCTTGAAACGGCAATACTTTTTCTTTTTAATCTCAACCGAAGGTGGAGTTAAGTATCTGATTTCTGATTGATTGGATGCCATGACTTATTTCTCCTCTGCTTTAGCTTTTACTTTATTACGACGTTTCTCACTGTACTCGGCAGCATATTTATCCAAACGGAAAGTCAGGAATCGGATGATGCGCTCGTCGCGACGGTACATGGTCTCCAGTCTTTCGATGAACGAAGGCTCAGCCTTGAACTCAATTAAATGGTAAAAACCGGTTGATTTTTTCTGAATGGGATAAGCCAATTTTTTCAGGCCCCAGTCCTCTTCGTTGATGATCTCGCCACCATTTTCGGTGACCAGATTGCTGAATTTTGTCACTACTTCCTTGAATTGTGCATCGGACAAAACCGGTGTAGCGATAAATACAGATTCGTACTGATTGAACATTTTTAATTACCTTTTTTGAAATGGTTATTTTATTTCTCTCGTCTTCAATTCGCGTAATCGACCGGTAAATAATCGGTTACATGGATTCAGCAAATTGAGCGCGCAAAAATAGAAATAATTTATTGTTTCTCAAATTAATTCACCAATTTATTCTACCAGTAAGCAAATGGATTGCTCATCGACAAAGCCTTTCCCGTATGTTTCATGGAAACTCCCCTTCAACTGATTTTTTTTCTTAAGCAGGTAAGGAGGCTCCTTCAATTTTTTATTTTTACGATCTGAAATGAAAAAAGAGATTCAGCGTTTGAATAACACAAGATGTTGATTCAACTTTTGAAAAAATTACCATGAGAAGAAGATATTTTACCCTGATGTTTTTATCCATCACCGTGTTGGGCTTTGCCCAGTCGGGTCGGCAGTCGGCAACGGTTACCCCGAAACTGATCATTGGAATCACCATAGAACACCTGCGGCCCGAAACCATTGAGCGTTATTGGGACAGTTACCCAGGGGGAGGATTCAAGCGCTTGTTTGATCAGGGTGCCCGTTTCTATCAGGCTCGTGCCGATATCCACAATGTGAAAACCGCTACCTTGTTATCGACCCTGTATACCGGAACCTATCCTTCGGTCCATGGTGTGGTGGGTGACAAGTGGTTTACCCAGCTCACACAGAAAGAGATCAGCGCCGTAACCGACAATTATTATCTCACCCTGGGGAGTGACTCCAACGAAGGCAATTGTTCGGCCAAACAGCTGAAGGTATATACCCTGGGCGATGTTATGAAGCAGCAAAGCAATCTGCGCTCGAAGGTATTTTCTGTCGCACTGAATGCTCAGGCTGCTGTTTTGTCGGCAGGTCATTCGGCCAACGGAGCATTCTGGTACGATAAAACCAATGGTCACATGATCACCTCTTCGTATTACATGAGCCAGTTCCCCGATTGGGTTTTTCAGTTCAATGGTAAAAAAATGCCCGAAACCTATCTGGAGCGGAACTGGGACCTGATGTTGCCCCTTTCGAGTTACAAAGCCGGAACCCTTGATGCCGATGTTATGGAAGATGGTTTCTGGAAGAAGTGGAATACTTTTCCATATCCTTTGAAGAAAATCGCTGCTGCTCAGGAATATCCCATGGAGTTGCTCAAGGCTACGCCCTGGGGCAATAAACTGATCAACGATTTTGCCATCCAGCTAATGTTGCAGGAAGAATTGGGCCAGGATGATTCGCCCGACCTGCTGATGCTGACCTATTCCATGCTCGATTATGCCAATAAATGGTACCATCCCTCATCGGTGGAGATTCAGGAAATGTGTTTGAGAATTAATCAGGAAATCACCAATTTACTGAGTGCTTTGGATAAGACCATGGGCAAAGATCAGTATGTAGTTTTCCTGACAGCTGCTTCGACCATGGACTATTCATCGAAAATACAGAAGGAAGAATTTAACTTCAATGCGGGTGATTTCTCTCCGCAAAGCGCCATGGCTTTGATGCGATCGTATCTCAATGCTTTGTATGGAGTAGGCGATTGGCTGGTGATGTACAACGAAGAACAGGTATACCTGAATCATCAGTTGATTGAAAAAAAATCGTTGAATCTGAATGATATGCGCGAGAGTGTTGCCGGTTTTTTGAATCAGTTTACTGGTGTGAGGGCTGCAGTGCCGGCGCACATCATCGAAAGCGGTAACCTGAACAACCCTCGCTTTGAAGTACTGGAAAACAGTTACAGCGTACAGCGTTCGGGCGACGTGTTGTTTCTGCTCGAAGAGGGCTGGACACCCGTTTACCGTTATCATCAACCCGATTATTCTACCATTCACAGGGTGCCATTGGTATTTTACGGTCAATCAATCCCACAAGGAGAATATTACCCCGAAACCGATATTGTAGATGTGGTTCCCAGTATTTGCCGTTTGCTGAAGATTTTTCCTCCCGACGATGCACGGGGGAAAATTCTGGAACCTTTGTTTCGTTAATAAAATATTATTGAAATTTTAAAGTAGCATCCCATATGCAAAGTCGTGCATTTTTGTAAATTGCCGGAAAGGTGATTCATTGTACAATGCAGGAACATTTATTGCTAGAGGAACACAGGGTTAAAAATAAACTGGTGAATGTAGCCCTGGTGGTGGCATCGCTGGTTGGACTGCCCTTGGTGGCCGCTTCTGTGATCAGGGCCAATATCTTTCAGGATATTCTATTCTTGGCCGCGCACGTTTCAATGTACCTGATGGTACTGGTGGTGATGCTTCTGAGACATCAATTGACCTATCGCTGGAGAGCTTATACCATCATTTTCATCATCTTTTTGGTGGCCATCGTTGATTTTGTCAAAACAGGTTTCATCAGCATCGGATTCTTGTGGATGACCACCGCCGTGGTGCTTTGTGTTTTGTTTTTTAACTTCAAAAGGGGTTTGTATTGCCTGGGTTTTGGATTATTGATCATCTTCAGTATTGCTTTTCTCGACAAAACCCATGTGATCACATACGATCTGGATTATCAATATTATGCCCGTGAACCCATCATCGTGGTGATTAGGACCTTTGCCTACCTGATTACCAGTTTGATCATTATCTTTTCCATTCGTCAGATTTACAATACACTGAATGACAGTAATACGCTTCTGAGCATTCAGAAAGCTGATCTGATCAAATCAACTGAGCGTTTGAAACAGGAAATGGAAGTTCGGATACAATCTGAAAAGCAGGCGCTGGATAATGAGTACAAGTTTAAAAGTATTTTTGAATTGAGTACCGACCCTATAGCCGTTGTGGATTTGCAGGGGCGCATCATTGATTTCAACCATTCCTTTATGGAACTGAGCAAAAGGGAAGCAGCTGATCTATCAATGATTCATTACCTCAGCATCATGCCGGAAGAATATCACGAGTATTTTTTGACCTACAATAACCGCTTGAAAGAATTACCCGGCCGATTTGAGTTGAGGTATCATAACCGTTCTGGAAAAGCGATGTACCTCGATGTGAGCCTGAGTATCATCCATTATCCTTCGGGTGAGGCCCTGCTGGCTGTATTCCGCGATTATACCGAGAGAATTTACAACGACAGGGCAATCTATTCAGCAGTTTTGGAAGCTGAAGAACGGGAGCGACTCAATCTTTCAAAAGAATTGCACGACGGTCTTGGACCCTTGCTTTCAACCTTGAAAATTTATTTCGAGGTGTTGGAGAAACGCCCGGGTGATCCCGAAATCCATCAGAGAATCAACAATACCCTGGCCGAATCCATTAAAGGAGTAAAAGCCATTTCGAACAATCTGAGTCCTTATATCCTTCAAAACCTTGGTGTCACCAAAGCCTTGCAGGGATTCATCAACAATGTAACTATTGGCGATTTCCCGAAAGTGACTATGGAATCGAACATGACGGAACGTTTGAGCGAGAAAGTTGAAATTACAGTGTATCGCCTGGTCACCGAATTGCTGAACAATACCCTGAAACATGCGCAGGCAAGGCATGTGTTCATCGAACTTTTAATGGAAGACGAAGTGTTGACCATCCGTTATACCGATGATGGTAAAGGCTTCGATACTGAAAGCAATGAAAAAATGCACAATGGCATTGGCTTGTTCAACATCAAAAGCCGGATCGAGAAATTTGGAGGGACCATTCACATTGATAGTAAAAAAGATCAGGGCTTCAGATTTTTAGCTACCATGAATGTCAATGAAATCACCTGAACCTATGTCTGCCATGAATATCCGAATAATGATTGTTGAAGACCATGCCATGTTTCGTGAAGGATTGCATTACATTCTGAACAATATCGACGGATTTGATGTGGTTGGCGAAGCAGCTTCGGGCAATGAATTTCTCACATTGTTGAACAATGTGCAGCCCGATATTGTATTGATGGACATTGATTTACCGGGGATGGATGGCGCCGAAGCCAGCAGGCAGGCCCTGATCAAGGACCCTGACTTGAAAATCCTGTGCCTTTCGATGCACAGTGATTATGCCCATTATCAAAAAATGATGGATGCAGGTTCGATGGGTTTCGTTTTAAAAAATGCAGGCATCGTTGAACTTACCGAAGCCATCAGGCAAGTAGTCAATGGTAAACTTTATTTTTCGCAGGAATTGTTGTTGAACATCATTCATTCAAAAACTCCCGATGAATCGGCCAACATGCTTGAACAAACCGAAATCTCAGCCCGTGAACTTGAAGTGCTGGAGCTCATTTGCAAAGGCATGTCCAACAAGGAAATTGCCGATCAACTGTATATCAGCATCAAAACAGTTGAAGGTCATAAATCGAAACTGATGATTAAAACCGATACCAGGAATACTGTTTCGTTGGTATTGTATGCGCTCCGCAATAAGCTGGTAAATAGCTGATCATTAGCAATATTTCTCATTTTTAATTGATCAAAAAAGCCGTTTGCTCCTAGAACAAGGGTTTTCCCTTGTTAAAAAACAGGTGTTATTCCCCGGTGAAACACGGAATATTCCTCTGTAATTAGAATAGTGGCTGCCCTAATTTTGCCCTCATAATTTAGGGAAATGATTAAGCAAAAATACAAAGTAATGATCGTTGATGATAGTCAAGCCTACATCGAAGCTGTTCGGACCATCCTGGAACTTCGCAGCGATCTGGAAGTGATTGGTGAAGCTCATAATGGGGTTGAGTTTCTTGAATTGTTACGGAAGCTATCGCCCGATCTGGTACTGATGGACATTCACATGCCGGGCATTGACGGGCTGATGGCTACCAAATTGGGGCTCATTGAAAACTGGTCCATGAAAATCATGGGCATCACCATGTCCGACAATCCGGAATTACACCTCAACATGTTGCAGCTTGGTTTTTCAGGAGGAATTCTGAAAAACAATTTTACTGCCGATTTCGATAAGGCCTTGAAAACCATTTTCGACGATGGGGTTTATTTCCCCTTGCTCAACTGAACCATTTAAAAGAGAAAAATATGCATCCGATTTTTAAAGAAACTTTAATTACGTTGGGGGTGGCCGTGCCCTTTTCCATCGTGGTGTTGCGTTTGTTGTTCAAGAAAAGTATCCTGTTCAGGATTGGCACGATGTGGGCCTTAAACATTTTCTTTATTATAATCAACACCAAAATGACTGGTGGCTTCAAAGAAGCTTATCCACAGTATATTAGTCTCCCTGTGGGGATTATGGTTACTTCGGTATTCATCTATCTCTTGTACAAAAGCATTAAAAAGCCGCTGGAAAGGTCGATCAGAAACATTGAGTTGCTGGCCGATGGTCAGTTGCAGGTTTCCAGCGATCAGGGTATGCTGATGCGAAATGATGAACTGGGAACCCTCTCCCTTTCCATTGCAAAGTTGTCGAAAAACCTGGTGGCCTCCATCAACAATATCGTGGGAATATCGTTGAGCATCAACAGCGCCAGTACCCAGTTGCGCAACACTTCCGAGATGCTTTCATCGGGTGCCAGTACCGAAGCTGCTTCGATTGAAGAAATCACTTCATCGATGGAAGAGATGGTGGTGAACATTTCGACCAATTCAGAACATGCCAGACAGACCGAAGATTTTGCCCGAAAAGCCAACGAATCGGTCTTGCTGGGCAACGAATCGGCTCAAAAGGCGCTGGATATCATGACCCGCGTCACCCAAAAAATTAAAGTGGTTGACGAAATCGCTTTTCAAACCAATCTCTTATCGCTGAACGCGGCGGTTGAGGCTGCCCGTGCCGGGGAACACGGAAGGGGTTTTGCCGTGGTGGCCAACGAAGTGCGGAAGTTGGCTGAACACAGCAAACAAGCTGCCAAAGAGATTGAAGCCTTATCGAAAGAAGCGGCCTTGGTTTCGAACCAGGCGGGTACTGCTTTGGATGCCATCGTACCGGTGATGGAAAAAACTACCGAGCTGGTTTCTAACATCTCGGTTTCGAGCAATGAACAAGGTTTGGGCGCTCAGCAAATCAACAATGCCATTCTGGAAGTGAACAACAGTATTCAATCCAATGCCACTACCGCCGAAGAGATGTCGGCCAGTGCCGAGGAACTGGAAGCCCTGGCCAAAGAGCTTGTCAATAGTGTTTCTATTTTCAGTATTAAAGGAAAAGCAAGCACTAAGGTAAAGACTGATAAGACAAAAACAGCCATGTTTCAACCAATGCAGCGAAGAGAACAGCAAAAAATCTATAAACAGGTGGTTTAGTCTGGATGCAATTCTGAATACAATAGAGGAAAGCAAAAGGCCGGCGGAACATTTCCAGCCGGCCTTTGTATTTAATTGTATTTGCCCGTTTTGAAAAAGTGCATCAGGACGTTCAGTTTCTCTGCCTGCCGGGTGAGTTCTTCCGAGTTGGCAGCCAACTCTTCCGATGATGCCGCGTTGGCCTGTGTCACCTGGTTCAGGTTTTGCAAGGCCAGGTTGACCTGATCGGTACCGGCAGTTTGCTCATAACTAGCTGTTCCAATGTGCTGTACCAAAAGGGTTGTTCGTTCAATTTCATCGATCAGCTGTGTCGTGTAATCAAATGTATCCTTGCTTTGACGAATGGTTTCGTCAGAGAGCTGGTGAATTTCAGTGGCCGCTGATTTTGTATTTTCGGCCAGTAAACGCACTTCGTTGGCCACCACGGCAAAGCCTCTGCCTGCTTCGCCTGCCCTGGCTGCTTCAACCGCGGCATTCAATGCCAGCAGGTTGGTTTGAAAGGCAATGTCGTTGATGATCCTGATCTTTTCAATGATGTGTTGGATCATCATCAGGTTGTCATTGGCCGATTCACCCATTTTCTTCATGCTGTTACTGGCCGACGACGAAATCGCCACGGTTTCTTCGGCATCTTTAAGGTTTTGATGATTGGCCGATGAAATTTCCTCGATGGATGCCGATATTTCTTCTGTTGAAGCAGCCTGTTCCGATGCACTCGTTGAAATTCCCATCGCAGTTTGATGTTGCTGATGCGACGATTGGTCAATGTGAATGGATATTTTTTTGATTTCAAAAACAATTTGTTGGATTTTCTTTTTCATGGTGGTTAAGGCCCTGGCAATTTCCCCAAATTCGTTTTTTTTGTTCATCAATCGTTCATCAAAATTGAAAACCAAATCACCCTCTGATAGCTTGTTGACAATGTCACCCATCAGATTGATGACCGGTTTGCTCAGGTGTTTGTGCATCAGGTAAAAATTCACCACCGATATGATGGCAACCAGTGGAATGCACCAAACCAGGTGTTTAAAGCCATAAAGTGCAACAATGTAACCCATGATGGCTGCAATGCCTGCCATGTTGATCACAATCAGGCTCATGATGAGTACTACCGATTTTTTGTAAAAGATGTAGCTGGCCACAAAAACGGCAAACATTACCGCGAGGACCACTAGGATAAAGAGGAAGGTCTCGTTCATAGTTTCGTTGGTTGGTTTAGGTTCTTTTGTATTAAGCTGGATATTCTGTTGGCTACTCAGGCTGTATACAGGAGTGAATGTATGAAAAAGCAAATAAATTGTGTTGAAAAAAAAGTTAAAATATTTAATATAATGATTTTTTAAAATAAGAAAGGCAACTCCATCATGGAACTGCCTTTCTCCTGACGAAAACCAACAGGGTTTAGTTAAACAATTTCTTGCTGATTTGCTGTAGGGTTTGTTTTTTGAATTCGCTGTCGATCAGGATGGATACGTTGTAGCGGCTGCCACCATAGGAGATCATCCTCACCGGAATACCTTCCAATGCTTCGAATACCTGTTTCGAAAAGACTTTTTCTTCCGAAATCATGTCACCCACCACGCAAACAATGGTTTGGTTCTTGTCAATCTCCACATCGCCCAAAATACTGAGTTCACCAATGATGCTTTCGAGGTTCTTGTTGTTGTCAATGGTGAGCGAAATGGCCACTTCAGAGGTGGTGATCATGTCGATGGATGTTTTGTACTTTTCGAAAATTTCGAACACTTTTCGCAGGAATCCATAGGCCATGAGCATACGGCCCGAGCGGATTTTGATGGCGGTGATGCCATCTTTGGCGGCCACGGCTTTCAAACCCGAAATGGTTTTGTCGTTCGAGATGAGGGTGCCCGGATCGGAAGGATTCATGGTGTTCTTCAGGCGGACAGGGATGTTGGCTTCCTTGGCCGGCAATACTGTAAGCGGATGCAGGATTTTTGCGCCAAAGTAAGCCAGCTCGGCTGCTTCGGCAAACAAAAGGTTATCAATCCGTTTGGTGTTTTCCACAAAGCGCGGATCGTTGTTGTGGATCCCGTCAATGTCGGTCCATATCTCCACTTCTTCGGCATCGATGGCAGCACCCAGCAGGGTAGCGGTGTAGTCGCTGCCGCCCCGTTGGAGGTTATCTATTTGGTTTTCGGCGTTGCGGCAAATGAAGCCCTGGGTAATGTAAATGTCTTGTTTCCCGGCAGCCTCCAGTACAGGCTTTACCAGTTTTTTGATGGCCGGCATGTCGGCTTGCTTGTCGGCATCGATGCGCATAAAGTCGAGGGCAGGCAACAATGCCGCTTTATAACCTGTTTCCTGCAGCAAATAGGTAACCAGCGCAGTTGAAATGAGTTCGCCCTGGGCCAGGTTGATTTGTTCTTTCTCGGCGTTGAAATCTCCCTCAGTTTGTGCATACAGCACCCCGAAACGGTCTTCCACCACTACTTGTCCCTTGGTTTTGAAAGCATCGGTTTGGTAAAGTTCCTCCACCACCTGGTCGTATTTCTTCTTCAGATCGGCAATGATGGTTTTGGCGGCTTCCTTGTTGCCGGCATACAGTTGATTGCTGATCTCGACCAGGGTATTGGTGGTCCCCGACATGGCCGAAAGCACCACTACTTTGGGTTCGCCATCGGTAATGATTTTCATCACCGAACGCATATTTTCAGGTGATCCTACCGAGGTGCCACCAAACTTAAATACTTTCATCGGACTTGTAGCTTTTTTAGATTTTTTGAAAAATTTTGCGCAAAGATGTCAAAAATTCTTGTTTTGTTGAAGAATTGATAGCAATAATGTAGAGATTCTTAAGGATTGCAATGATTTTTTTGTTTTTTACGATAAAACAAAAAGACACCTTCTGAACAGAAGATGTCTTTTTGCGATTATTAATAGTTCGTCTACCAAAGAATTTCAGGGTAATCACCCTTGCTGATCAGGGCCTTGACCCTTTCAATCACCAGGGGTTTGTCTTCCTGGTAGGTAACGCCAAACCAGCTGGCAGCGCTCGAGAGTACTTTCACTTTGGTTTTCCCGGCTTTGACCAAATTGCCCACATGCATGGGAATGAAGAATTCCGATTTCAATTCCTGTCCTTTTTCTTTCAGAAATTCCACGAAGCCTGCCTCGAGGTGTTGAAAGAGGGAAGGATGAAAGCCCCAGAAGTTCATGGAAACCAGGTCGTCGGCCTTCAGCGGAAATTGTTGCTCATCGCGTTCGTAAACAATGCCCGAGGGGGTATTGCTGATTTTAGTGAGTTCATCTATGTCCACCAGGTTGCCTTCGGTATTGGTTCGGCACAGGCCCCTTGAAACCGACCCGTGTTCCGACAAGGTTTTGTCCAAACGGTAACCCACCATGCAATACCAATCGCTGGTTGCCAGGGTGTTCAGGAAGTCTGCACAGGCGGCATAGGCTTCGGCGCCGTAAAAATCATCGGCATTGATGGCGGCAAAGGGCGTCTGAACGGCCTCACGTGCGGCACGAATGGCATGACCGGTTCCCCAGGGTTTTTCACGACCTTCGGGTACTTTGTAGCCTTCCGGTAAATCGTTCAAATCCTGGAATACGTATTCCACTTCAATTTTTCCTTTTAATTTCTGGTCGAAACGGGCCTTAAAGGCGGCTTCAAAATCCTTACGGATGATGAACACCACTTTGCCAAAACCGGCGCGGATGGCATCGTACAGCGAATAGTCGATGATGGCTTCGCCGTTGGGCCCTATTTCGTCGAGTTGTTTCAGGCCGCCGTATCGGCTGCCCATGCCTGCGGCTAAGATCACTAAGGTTGGTTGCATTGTTAAGTTTTTAAAATTTTTTTCGTGTTTATCGTATTTTCTCCCCTTTTAGGGTCGGTTTAATCGTGCGATAAATGGGCTACATGCTCCCGGTAATTGGTAAATACCTTGGCCCTAGAAATGAAACCCAGGTACTTTCCGTCCTTGATTACGGCCAGATTAAAGCGCCCACTTTCTTCAAATTTCTTCACCACCTCGTCCATCGAATCGCGGGGTGAAATCCAGTGTTCGGGCATGTACATCAACTCCTTGAGGCTTATTTTATCGTACAGTTCCTGTTTGAACATCAGGTGGCGCACATCGTCGATTTTCACCATCCCGGCCAGCATTCCCTCGTCGTTCACAATGGGAAAAAGGTTCCGGTGCGACACCGAAATGGCGTTCACAAGGTCACGCAATTTATCAGATGTATTCAAGATTACAAAATCTGTTTCCAGCAAATCGGGAACGTTCATGATGGACAACACCTGTTTGTCCTTGTGGTGGGTGAACAATTGTTTGCGCTGGGCCAGCTCTTCGGTGTAGAGGGTGTTTTTGTTGAAAGCCTTCACGGTGAGGTACGAAAAGGTGGCCGTAATCATCAGCGGGACAAACAATTTGTAGCTCCCCGAGATGTCGGCAATCAGGAAGATGCCGGTGAGGGGCGCCTGCAATACCCCGGTGATGAGGCCCGCCATCCCGATGAGGGCAAAATTGTTCACATTGATGGCCACATCGAACAGGTAAACAATGAGCACGGCAAACAACAAACCGGTGTTCACACCGATGAACAGCGTGGGCGCAAAAATGCCCCCGATCCCCCCGGCCCCGATGGTGAGCGAAGTGGCAATGGCTTTGAACAAAACAATTAAAGCCAGGATGAAGAGGATGGACAGGGATGTTTGCGGCCAGTTTTCGAAGGGACTGTTGTGGAACAGGTAGCTGAAATCGCCGGCCAGCCCCTGGTTGATGGCATGATAGCCTTCACCATACAGCGAGGGAAACACAAACACAATGATCCCGATGGCCAGGCCGCCCAGCATGAGCCGGATATTTTTGTTCCTGAATTGCTGGAATCGCTTGATGAATCCGGTGTAGGTTCTGGAAAAATAAACCGAAACCAGGCCCGAAACGATGCCCAGCAAAATGTACCAGGGAAGTTCCTGCATGGCAAAGGTGCTTTTCACTTCAAAGGGATAGAGCACATCCATGCCCAGGAAAAGGTAAGAAGTAAGCACGGCCGCCGAGGAGGCCAGCAACAAGGGAATCAGCGAAAAGGTAGTAAGATCAATCATGATCACTTCCACGGCAAACACAATGCCGGCAATGGGGGCTTTGAAAATGGCGGCCATTGAACCGGCACAGGCGCAGGCCAGCAAGAGTACGATGTATTTGTACTCGAGCCTGAAAAAGCGACCAATGTGCGAGCCATAGGCCGAGGCCGTGGACACGGTGGGCCCCTCCAAACCAACCGAACCGCCAAAGCCCACCGTAATGGCCGAAGTGATGACGGACGAAAACAGGTTGTGCCGGCTCACGAATCCTTTGCGCCTCGAAATGCTGTACAATACATTGGGGATGCCGGGCCTGACCGGCTTTTTCAACAGGTAGTTGATAAACAGCACGGTGAGGGCAATGCCTATGAGCGGAAAAATGAAGTAGAGGTAATGGTGCACCGTTTCGCTGAACAGGAGGTTCATGATCCGCTGCATCAGTTTTACGGCGTTTTTGATCACCACGGCCACAAAACCGGCAGCAATCCCCACCACGATGCTCAAGGCAATGATGAGCCGTTTGGTGCTCAGGCGGTTGATGAGCCAGTGTTGTAGCCGTTCGATATTGGCTTTGATGTTGGTCTTCGGTGTTCTCATCCGAATATCTTTGATCTTTTAAGGCTAAAGGAACACTCATTTCCCCGATGCAAACGGGATTCTTCCGTGTTGGTGTTTCGACACTCAATTTCGTGAAAAAGAATCAAAAAAACATGCATGGGTATATTTTACGGTTCATTCTGTTGATAGCTGCAATTTGGTAAAAACTTTGGTAGATGAAAGAACAAACTTGCTAACTTGTGGTTTCAATTGAAAATTTTCGAACCATGAACATTGCCATCACCGGAGCCTCCGGATTCATTGCTTCAAAACTGAAAGCAGGCCTGTGGCCTAAAAAATCCGTATGGATGCGCTTAAACCGCGACGCATCTGACGAAGCCTGGGAACAGGTACTCATGGCGGCCGATGTGATCATCAACCTGGCCGGTGCCCCGGTGATTCAACGCTGGACGCCCCGGAACAAGAAACGTATCCAGGAAAGCAGGGTGCAAACCACTCGCCGGCTGGTATCCATCCTGAACCGCCTGGATTCCAAACGTCCACG
>JAFGVJ010000176.1 GCA_016938055.1 Prolixibacteraceae bacterium | reverse complement strand
CATAAACATCCCCACTGACCGCAGCCTCAACATTGAGAACAAATTTGGCGATGTGACCCTTGGGAACCTCGATGCGCCCGGAAAGTTCAACATTCAGTACGGAAACATTTATGGACGTAACCTCAAAACTCCTGCAGCACAACCCATCAATCTGGAGCTAAAATTCGGCAATGCCACCTTCGGTACCATTAACCTGTTGACGGCGGAAATTGCTTACGCCAAGTTTTCAGCCGGCAATATCGATGAGGCTGATTTGGAATCACAGTATTCCATTTTCAAAATTGAAGATATGAAAACACTGAAAGTGGTCTCCAAGTACGATAACTTCACTATCCAATCGCTTGAAAATTCAGAAATTGAATCAAAATTTACTGGTTGGACCATCGATTTTGTGAAAAGCAAATTCAGGATCGACACCCAATATGGTGATGTGAAAATTGGAAAAGTAGGTGAAAAATTTGAAGCCATCCGCATCGAAAACAGCTATGGAAACATTTTTGTAAACATTCCCTCGGGTATTGGCTACCAGTTAAATAGTGAAACATATTTCTGCGACATCCGTTTCCCCGAAGGTGAAGTGTTCAAGCGCATCGAGGAAAATCACCGGACCACCATTCAAGCCGCCATAGGCAAAGCCAATAGCCAGGCCAGAGTTCAGATCAATTCACGATACGGAAAAGTAAATCTCTACAATTAACATTTCAGGCAAAAATTCCATTTATTAGCACATATTTGCTCGATTATTTGCTATTTTGTGGCTGGAAATGTTTGATGGAGATGAGCAAAAGATATTTAATCGCAGCATGGCTGTTTCTGATAACCTTCAACTTAAAGGCTGAAGGTTATCGCATTTTGGTAAAATGGGAAGGACTCCCCGACTCTACTATTTTTCTGGCCCATTATTTCGATGCCAGCATTTACATTGACGATACTTTAAAACTGGATGCTGGCGGATCGGGCATCTTCGAAGGACCGGAAGAGTTGCACGAAGGCTTGTACATGTTATACCATAGCGGAAACAATTTTTTCGATTTTTTGCTGGGGAGTGACCAAAGCCTGAGCATTCAAACCAAGCAGGAACAAATATTCAATCATCTCACCATTACCGGATCAGAAGAAAGTGAGCGCTTTCTGCAATATCAAAAAATGCTGAAAAGCAAACAGGATGAAAAGAACAAACTATCGTCAGGCCTGAACAATGCCAACAATGAAGAAAGAAGCAGCATCCGCAGCAAAATTGAAACCATCGATCAGGAAATGTTCCGTTTCATGGAAAACGAAATGAAAACTGCCGGATCAAACATGTATGGGGTTTTTCTACGCACGGCCAACCAAATTTTGGTTCCCGATCCTCCTTACGAGCAGACTCACCCTAAATACGATTCACTGGCCTGGTTCCATAATTACAACTACCGCCGCGATCATTTCCTCCAGGGCATTGACTTTACTGACGACCGCGTATTATACACGCCTTTGCTCAAAACAAAAATGGATACTTATTTCAACAAAGTACTCATTCAAAGCCCCGATTCCATTATTCCCCAGGTCAAAAAAGTATTAAAAGCGTCAGAATCCAACGAGGCCATGCACCAATACATAACCCAGTTTTTGTTGAACAACAGTCTGCAATCCAAAATCATGGGCATGGATGCTGTATTTGTAAGCATTGCCGATGAAGTATACCTGAAAGGCAAAGCGACCTGGGCCGATACCACCACCCTGAAAAAAATTGCTGAAGAAGCCTACCTCACACGCCCCAACCTGATCGGGAAAAAAGCCCCAGATTTCACCATGGAAAACATTGATGGTGAAATGGAAAGCCTATACCTGTCACAAGGAGATTACATTATTCTTATTTTCTATGAATATGATTGTGGACATTGCAAAAAAGAGGTTCCGGCCTTGTACAATGAAGTTTATCTGCCGCTGATTCAGCACAATATCGATGTATTTGCCATATGTATGAACGACAATCACAGCAGATGGGAAGCCTTTGTCACAGAAAATGAACTGGCCGGTTGGCACCATGTTTGGGATCCGGCCCACCATTCCCTGTTTCGCTTCAAATACAATATCAAAACCTCCCCAACCATTTACCTGCTCGACCGGGAAAAAAAGATTGTTGCCAAAAGGCTTGACTATACCAATCTATCAAAGCTTTTAGAGGTTTTACTCAAAGAAAAATAACACTTTGTCAAAATCAGGATCAAATCATTTGAATTATTGTTAAATTAATTATTCATTAGCGGATTAATATGGAGTATATGGGATTCAAAGCTTTTTTAGAAAATTTTCCTATTCCCGCCTTTTGTATCAATTTTAGGACCAACGAATTAACCAGCAATCAAAAGCTTGTTGAATTGATTGGATTGACCCCGGAGTCCCTTGATCAACTCCGTGAGCTTTTTGATTCAGGAGGAAAATTTGAGCAATTACAGGCAGCTTCGCAGGAAGTAACGGCCTGTCTGAAGCCAATGAACGGGGTAAAGAAATATGTAACCCTGAACAGTAATCCCATTTCCGACGATGAAGTGGTTGTGGTGGTGCAATCGATCAACTCCAACCTTCCCCACTTTTTTAAATGCGGTGATTTCAATCATTTTTTCGGCGATTTTCCCATCGGGATCATCATTATGAACCAAAGCAAACAGGAAACCCTTTATGTTTCGCCTTACCTGAGCAGTAAAACCGGTTATTCGTTCGAAGAAATTGCCAGTAAATCGTGGAAAGATTTGACCTACGAAGATGACATCCCTTTGCAGGAGAACCTTCTGAACGAATCGAAATACAACAATCTCAACTCCTTTTTTCTTGAAAAGAGGATCATTTCCAAAACCGGTAAAATTTACTGGGTCTCTGAATTTATCCGTTTCTTTGACATCAATGGCGACCGTTATCAAACGGTGATCCTGCGTGACATTTCGCATGAAAAAGAAATCGATGCTGAACTACAGCGGGCCAAACACCTGGCCGAAGATGCCGAACAACTCAAATCGGCCTTCCTCGATAACATGCCTCACGAAATCAGAACACCCCTCCACGCCATCACAGGTTTTACCAGTCTGTTGAGTGATGCTGACCTCACCCACGAAGAACGACTGGAATACGTCCGTTTTATCCAGGACAGCAGCAACGACATTCTCAACCTGATGGACAACATCATTGAGATTGCCAAATTGGAGTCCAACCAGGTTAAGCTGAAACGCGAAAAATGTTACCTGAACAGCATCCTGGACAAACTGTTGAACGACCTGCAGCAAAAGCAGGATATCCTTGAAAAGGAACATATCAAAATCAAAGTCAGCAAAGGAATCGACGATTCCCTCTACATGATTATTTCTGATCCTGAACGTATCTATCAGATTTTCTCTCACTTATTGAGCAATGCATTGAAATTTACCGAAAAGGGTGAGATTGAATTTGGGTACAAGCTTCCGGCAGGTAATATCATCGAATTTTTTGTCAGGGATACCGGAATAGGCATCGCGCGTGAAGATCAGGATTTCATATTCAAAAAATTCGGTAAATCGGGGAACATCAATACCAATAAAAACCGTGGCAGTGGTTTGGGGCTGACCCTTTCAAAAAAACTGGTTGAATTGCTCAAAGGTGAAATCAAGGTACAATCGGCCCAAAATCAGGGCAGCCTGTTCACCTTTACCATCACGGTTGAAAACGAACAAAAAATCACCATCACCAAACCCTCGGTGACTGCAGATAACAATTGGAGCACCAAAACCATTCTGGTGGCTGAAGATACCGAATCGAACTATTTCTTTATTGAAGCCTTTTTGGAAAGGACCAAGGTCAACCTTTTGTGGGCGCAGGATGGTGCTGAAGCCATCAAAATGTTCAAGGAGAACAATGTAAACCTGATTTTAATGGACATTATGATGCCCGAAAAAGATGGTTACGATGCGACCCGCGAAATCAAGGAAATCAACCCCGATATTCCCATCATTGCCCAAACAGCGCTGGCCCTGCCCGATGATGAAGAAAAATGCTACAAAGCGGGTTGCGATTATGTACTGGTAAAACCCATCAACAGTGAAGACCTGATTGTGACCATCAAAAAGTTTATTCTCTGAAAGGAAACCACCTGATGATTCTTGATTAATAAATCAACACCCGTTTGGTTTCTGATTGTCCATTGCTTTGAATGTTCAACAAATAAATACCCGGTACAAAGTCCGATAAGTCAATTTCGGCATATGAGCGGGATGCAAACAACTCTTGATAAACCTTTTGTCCGAGCATGTTGGACAGGCTTAATTCGTTGAACTGCTCTCTTTTCAGGAATTCAACCACCAGGTATTGCCGTGCAGGGTTGGGATAAAACTTCATCAACTGGCCGGGATCGTTGAGCGAATCCACTTCCTGTTTGAATGACGATCCACAAACATTCACCTGCATCAACATGGATGCTCCCTGGTTTTCAGACTGAAAATCGGAGGCATACTGCCAGCCACTATTGTTACGGATGAGCATTGAGCTGGAACCCACCACACCCCGGAACCCCGAACGGTAAAAAACCAGGCTGTCGAGCGGATCGTTGGAGCTCACGGTAACAAAAAAGTTGTTGCGAACACTTACCGGATCATCAAATGTGAAATAATTCATTGCACCCGCTGTCAGGCCAATCATCGAAAAGCGGTAGATCTTCTCAAGATATTCGGGCAGTGTATCGCCTGAATAAATTCTGATGGTCATTGCCGGACTTTGGGAATGAATGTAATATTTGTGAATACCGATGGATACTCCTGCAAGGGTCGTTTCGTCCAACTGATCGAAGCGATCGGCATACTCTGTGGCCTTGCTCAGTATTTGCAACTCGCTGGTATTGTCCAGCACATCCTCTGTCATGTAATTACTGATCAGCGTGCACTTGAGCTGCTCGTCATGGTAGGGGTCAAAACCATCGAGGACTTTGGTATTTTGTTGCGTTGGATTGAGCCAGAAAGCCAGTTGCTGGCTTGATTCTTTGCGATAGCTCCACATCTTGTCAAGCCGGGCAAACGCATCGTAACCAATTGTTTTACACGAAGCGGCTCCACCCGAAAGGGTCCCGAAAACCCTTTTGTTTTGTGCAAATAAGGCTGAGCCAGAGGAACCCGCCTCCGTTGTACCACTTTCCCAGTTCAACACTTCCCAATGCCCGTTGCGGAGAAACCCGCCGGAGAAACTCAGGGAATCACAAGTACCTTCGTCGTGCGT
>JAFGVJ010000175.1 GCA_016938055.1 Prolixibacteraceae bacterium | reverse complement strand
TTTCTTTGGTATCTTTAGTCCTTATTTTTTCAGAAAAAATACCATGAGAAACATCGAAGTTTATATTGAAAACACCAACCAAAGCAAAGAATATCCTTTCGGGATTACCTTAAAGGAGATTGCCGATGATTTACAGCTCAAAAGCGCTTTTCCCATATGCGGGGCCCTGGTTAATAACAAGGTCCGCGAATTGTCGTTCGACCTGGTCAAACCCAAAAACATCAGCTTCATCGACTACAGCCATTCCGACGGGCAGCGCATGTACATACGCTCCCTCTTTTTTGTGTTGTATGCTGCCGTGAAGGACCTCTATCCCCAGGTGCGCCTGAAAATCGATCATGCCATCTCGAGGGGCTACTACTGCGAGCTCGAAGGTATTGGCACTGAATTTTGCGACAGTTGCGTGGATGAAATCAAAATCCGCATGCAGGAATTCATCAGGCAGGACCTGCCCTTTGTGCGAAAAGGGAAACAACTCTCCAAAATTCTGGAGGAATACCACGAAAACGGCATGGACGACAAAGTGAGGCTCTATGCTGAAACAGGATGGCTCTATGCCTACATCTATTACATGGGGCCTTTCTCCAATTATTTTCATGGCCATTTGTTGCCTTCTACCGGATACATTCAGAAATTCGACCTCGAACGCTTCAATGGTGGCATGTTGCTGCGTTTGCCCAGTGAAGACAGCTTTCGCCGTTTGCGCGATTTTGTACACCAGGAAAAACTTTTTGGCATTTTCAGGGAACACAAGGAATGGGGCGAAATACTTGGGGTGACCGACATTGGTCAGCTTAACGCATTTGTGGAACAGGATCGTGCGGGCGAAATCATCAAAATTTCAGAAGCGCTTCATGAGAAGAAGGTTGCCGAAATTGCCACCCAGATTGCCGGAAGAGTCCCAAAAACCCGATTGGTGCTCATCGCCGGACCATCGTCGTCGGGGAAAACCACCTTCAGCAAGCGCCTGGCCATTCAACTGGCTGTATGCGGGCTCAAACCCCATACCATCTCGCTCGACAATTATTTCGTGGACCGGGAGCACACCCCGCTCGATGAAAACGGGCACTATGATTTTGAAGCCCTCGAGGCCATCGATGTGGAGTTCTTTAATCAACAACTTTTGAGCCTCATCAATGGCGAAGCGGTGGAACTGCCCAAGTTTCGCTTTTCCGATGGTAAACGCTTTTACGATGGCGAAGTATTACAACTCGAAGCGGATGAAATCCTCGTCATTGAAGGCATTCACGGCTTGAACCCCGACCTGATCCCGCGCATTGACAAAAGCATGACCTTCCGAATCTTCATCTCGGCCCTCACCGCCATTTCAATCGACGATCAGAATCCCATCTCAACTACCGATAACCGTTTGATCCGCCGCATTATCCGTGATGCCAAGTACCGGGGGTATCCCGCGCTGGAAACCATCCGGCGCTGGCCCAGCGTGCGCAGGGGCGAGGAGAAAAACATATTTCCTCACCAGGAAAATGCCGATGTGATGTTCAATTCAGCGCTGCTTTATGAACTGGGCGTGCTGAAAAAATACCTGGAGCCCTTGTTGAAATCGGTGCCCGAGAACCAGCCAGAGTTTGCCGAGGCCCTGCGCCTGCTCAAGTTCACCGGTTATTTCAAAACCATCAACGACGATGAAATCCCGCCTACTTCACTCATCCGTGAGTTTTTGGGAGGCAGTAGTTTTAGTTATAAGTAAGCATCAAACATTGGAGATATGAAGTCAGCCAGAAGGATCTTTCTCACAGGCTTTGCCTTGTTGCTCGTTATGATTTCAGGAGCACAGGATGCCGGTTTTCAAACACTTTGCTATTACGAAGATGATACGACAAGGCTTGAGCTCGACTTGTTTTTACCTGATAATGTTTCTGATGGGGAAAAGGTACCCTTGCTCATTTTTGTTCATGGAGGCGGATTTAAAAATGGCACAAGGGAGTCGGCCCATGGCTTTTGCCAATTTCTCGCTGATGAAGGGATTGCCGCGGCAACCATCACCTATACCTTGTACATGGCTGATAAAAGTTTCAGTTGCGACGGAATCCTTACCGAAAAGATCAGGGCCATTCAATTGGCCGGAAATCAGGTGTGGAAAGCAAGTGCTTACTTTCTGAACAATCAGGACCAGTTCCCAATCAATACCCGGCAAATTTTTCTGGGCGGTAGCAGTGCCGGGGCCGAGGCCATCTTGCATGCTGCTTATTGGGATCGTAAAGTCATGGGGCTTTATCCCGATGAAATCCCTGAAACATTTCGCTATGCCGGACTGATTTCAGGGGCAGGTGCTCTGATGGACATCAACCTGATTACCAAAGAGAACCAGTTGTCCAGCCTGTTTTTTCACGGCAACTGCGACAAGGTTGTTCCGTACCCGGCAGCCCCGCATCACTATTGCAAAGGCAATGTGCCGGGTTGGTTGATGTTTTTTGGCTCCCGTGCCATCCATGAACAGCATTTGCAGCTCCATGGTTCAAGTTTTCTGATGACCTTTTGCGGCGGTGGCCATGAATATTCCTGGAAACCTTTCGACGAGGAAAGACCAAACATACTTTGGTTTATTCATCAAACTTTGGGAGACCGCCTTTTCCAGATGCATCAAGTCATTTCTACCGGAAATGATTGTGACCTGAACGATGCATACCCGGAATGCAGGTAAGCAACATTTTTTTTTGAAATAAATTATTTCTGTTAGTGTGTGTTAAGTGTCAGTGATACAATTAAATAGTGATCGTCACTCAATGAATTGTATATTTTTTTTAGGCAGGAGCTAAACAAATTCAGGAGCATTTTGTCTATTAGGTATAAAAAGGGACAAAAAAGTCCTATAATTGTATCACTGTTTAGAGAAGAAAAAAAATGAGTTTTGTATTACCCAATTTAGATTACGCATACAACGCCTTAGAGCCGCTGATTGATGCCCGTACGATGGAGATCCATCATACCAAACATCACGCAGCTTATACGAATAATTTGAACAACCTGATAGCAGGGACTGAACTGGAAAATTTATCGATTGAAGCCATTATGGCCAAAGCCGATACCGTTCCGGCAGGAGTACGCAACAATGGTGGCGGTTTTTACAACCATAACCTGTATTGGAAAGTGCTGACCCCAGGCGGATCGAAAGAACCCAAAGGTGCCCTGAAAGATGCCATTGTTCGTGATTTTGGTTCTGTTGAAGAGTTTAAAGCAAAATTTGCCGCCGCCGCTGCCACCCGTTTCGGGTCGGGCTGGGCATGGCTGGTCAAAGTAAACGATAGTTTAGTGGTTGGTTCTACGCCAAACCAGGACAATCCGATGATGCCGGTTTCTGAAGTAAAGGGAACGCCCATTCTGGGCATCGACGTGTGGGAACACGCGTATTACCTGAACTATCAGAATCGAAGGCCCGATTATGTCGAAGCTTTCTGGCAACTGATCAACTGGGACGTAGTAGCCGATTACTTTCATGGTTAGTTGATTTTTGGTTTTTCCCCGGGGGTGGTTCCCCGGGGTTTTATTTTAATGAGACTCCTGTTTCAGGAGCGAAGCGAACTGAAACAGGCCAGTCGAATTAATCCCGATGAGCGAAGCGATATCGGGATCTGAACAGCAACTAACACAATCAATG
>JAFGVJ010000022.1 GCA_016938055.1 Prolixibacteraceae bacterium | reverse complement strand
GATGACCTCATCAATTGCAATCCCTCGCAAATCAAACAGGCATGCATTGCCATCCTGGTAAATGCCAGCGAAGCGGTAGCCGGGATCCAGGGCGAAATTGTGATGCAAACAAAAAATGATGCCAACAACATTGTGCTGGAAATTATCGACAATGGGGTAGGCATATCACCTGAAGATCTGCCCCATGTTTTTGAGCCATTTTATTCCACTAAGCATCAAACCAGTGGAATAGGTTTGGGTTTGGCCATTGTGCACGGCATCATCCAAAACCATAATGGCAAAATAGAAATAATTTCGGAACTCCAGAAAGGCGCCAACGTGCGCATAACATTACCTTTGAAGAATAAGAATTAAAAGCGGAAAGCAATGGCAATGAAAGTATCCATATTGATCGTTGATGACGAAGACTCCGTAAGGGATTCACTGTACAACTGGTTTATTGAAGATGGCTACGATGTGGAATGTGCCGAGAATGCCAGTAAGGCACTGAGCCTGATTGAGGCCAACCATTATCACATTATTCTGGCCGACATTAAAATGCCTGGCATGGATGGGCTGGAAATGCTGCGGCGGATCAAAGCCGTGAAAGCCGATGCCATTGTGATTATGATGACCGCCTTCGCAACCGTCAACACTGCTGTGCAGGCCTTAAAGGATGGTGCATATGACTATGTGACCAAGCCTTTCGATCCGGATGATTTATCGCATCTGATCAGGAATGCCTCCAAACAGGTGGTGCTTTCAACCGAGAACGCACAGCTCAAGGAGAGGGTCACCAAACTCGAGAATGTGGATGACCTGATAGGGAACAGTCCGGCCATGCAAAAGGTCTTGTCTGAAGTCGAAAGTGTGGCACAGTCCAGTTCATCGGTCATCATCACCGGTGAAAGTGGAACAGGTAAGGAGCTCATTGCCCGGGCCATTCATTTCAATTCACCCCGGAAGTTTTTCCCCCTGGTGAGCGTTCATTGCGGCGCTTTATCGGAATCACTGCTCGAAAGTGAACTCTTTGGCCATGAAAAAGGCGCTTTTACAGGAGCCATGTACAACCGGAAAGGCCGCTTTGAAATGGCTGATAACGGCACCATCTTTCTCGATGAAATTGCGACCATTTCCATGAAGATGCAGGTGGAGCTTTTACGGGTACTCGAATCAAAATGTTTTATGCGTGTTGGTGGTAATAAGGAAATTGAATCGGATTTCAGGGTGATTTGTGCTACCAATCGCGATCTCAAAAAGATGGTGGAGAACGGAACTTTTCGCGAGGACCTGTATTACCGTTTAAATGTGGTAAACATTACCATACCACCGCTGCGCGAAAGGGTAGAGGACATCCCGCTCCTGGTTGAATACTTCATCCGGAAATACTGCGAATCCATGAGCCGCGATCTGGTGAAGATTGAAAAAGCAGCCCTTGCCCGGCTCGAAGAATTTGAGTTTCCCGGTAATGTTCGTGAACTGGAAAACATGATCGAACGCGCCATTGTGATCGGTAACGGTAAGGAAATTAAATTGAAGGATCTGCCTTTGGGAAAACAGGTGGCTGCTACCGGAATTGAAAGTTTGGACGAAAATGAAAAGAAACATGTAGCCCAAATTCTGGACAAATATAACTGGAACATTTCAAAATCGGCCAAAGCCCTTAAAATTGACAGGGTAACGCTCTACAACAAAATCAAGAAGTACAAACTCAGGCACCCATAGCCGAAACTGAAAAAGGAACAACACATGTTGCAGCCTCATATACTGTTGGTTTCGTTCGGAGGGTTTGAGAAAAAGCTGCTTCAACGTTTGGCCGAGGCCTTGCGGATTGAAACAAAAGCCGAAGTCCAGGTCAGGGATATTTATTTCGACCTGAATCTATTTTATGATCCAACCCGCCGGCAATACAATGGAAACGAGCTGATGAAAGAAGTAGATGCTCTTTTCCCGGGGAATCAAAAAGTAATTGCGCTATTCAATGTTGACCTGTTTATCCCCATCCTTACCTATATTTTTGGTCAGGCCATGCTAAATGGCCGTATCGGCATTGTATCGGCTTATCGTTTGGGCAATGAACGTTATGGGCTCGAGCCCGATCCTGCCTTGTATTTCGATCGCCTGGTTAAGGAAATCATGCATGAACTGGGGCATATGCTGGGCCTCATTCATTGTCATTCCCCCCTCTGTGTGATGCGTTCCAGTACCTATGTGGAAGACATTGATCAGAAACATTCGGCTTACTGCAAGAATTGTTTGGAAATGTTGTCTGAAAATACTGGTCATAAAACTTGATGATGTTGAAATATTCATCACAAAAATCATTGTTTTCTTGAGGGGGAATGAAGTGTAAAAACCCCTGATTTTGTGGAAGAAACATATGCAGAAAACTGCATTTGTTAAGTTAATTTGAAGGTTCGAATTTTTTGCACATTAATTTGAAATTGTCCTTTGCCACCCTTCCCTGATTGATAACTTTGCGAGCTGTTTTAAATCAAGAAATCAAGTTACGTATGGGACCAATCAATTATGTTTCTGCCAGTGAAGCCGTGAAAGTAATCAAATCGGGCGATCGTGTTCATTTAAGTGGTGTAGCGGTAACTCCGCATGCCCTGATCAAACCGATGGTTGAAAGAGGACGCAGGGGTGAAATCCGAAATGTGACCATTCAACACATCCATATTGAAGGACAAGTTGACTTTGCCAACCCCGAATTTGAGGGGGTTTTTCATTCTGAACAATTCTTCGTAGGGGGCAATCTTCGTAAACAAACCCAGGCTGGTTATGCCGATTATATTCCGGTTTTTTTAAGTGAGACACAAAAACTGATCCGAGAAGGTTATCTGAAGGTGAATGTGGCCATGATCATGTGTTCAATACCCGATAAACATGGTTATGTGTCCCTGGGTACCTCTGTTGATTCTACCCTTGCTGCAGTTGAAAATGCCGATGTGGTGATTGCACTTGTTAACCCCAACGTTCCGCGTGCCTGGGGCGATGCCATTATCCCGCTTGAACTGATCGATATTTTTGTGGAAGATGATAGTCCGTTGTATGCCCACGACATGGGTGAACTTTCAGACATCGATAGAGCCATTGGAAAGAACGTTGCCGAACTGGTTGAAGATGGTGCCTGCCTGCAAATGGGTATTGGTGGCATTCCCAATGCCGTTCTGGCCCAGTTGGGTAACCACAAAGACCTTGGTGTGCATACCGAAATGTTTGCCGATGGCATTTTACCCCTGGTAGAAAAAGGAGTGGTTACCGGACGGAGAAAATCCATCGACAAAGGCAAAATGGTGGCTTCCTTCCTGATGGGTTCCAGAACACTCTACGATTTCATCGACGATAACCCCATGGTGGCCATGATGGACGTAGCCCATACCAACAATGTCCACATTATTCGTCAGAACGACAAAGTCACAGCCATTAATTCAGCTTTATCAGTTGATATTACCGGTCAGGTATGTGCCGATTCCATCGGGATCAAGCATTATTCCGGCGTAGGAGGTCAGATTGATTTCATCCGTGGTGCCGGTCATTCCAAAGGCGGAAAACCTATTATTGCTTTGCCTTCGGTTACCACAAAAGGTGTTTCGAAAATTACACCAACGCTTATCGAAGGTTCAGGGGTCGTCAGTACTCGTGCCAACATTCACTGGGTAGTGACCGAACAAGGTGCAGTAAACCTGTACGGTAAAACCCTTCAGCAAAGAGCCAGGCTGATGATTTCCATTGCACACCCCGACCATCGCGAAGCCCTCGATAAAGCAGCCTTTGAACGCTTTGGTTCGCATTATCGTTTTGTGCAGTCGTAATAGATGTTTTTTGGGACGACAGGTGTTTAATGTCAGTTATTTAACTGGCGTGTTTCACTATTTTTGTACCTGCAATTGAAGTGATTATTGATACATTTATTTATAACATAGAATTCATGAAAATATCTCACATCGAACACATCGGTATCGCTGTTGAAAATTTGGAAGAAGCCATTGCATACTATCAGGACGTATTGGGCCTGAACTGCTACGCCATTGAAGAAGTAGCCGATCAAAAAGTTAAAACTGCTTTCTTCCAGGTAGGCGACACCAAAATTGAACTGCTTGAATCAACCGATCCCGAAGGACCGATTGGCAAATTCATTGAGAAAAAGGGACCCGGCGTTCATCACCTGGCATTTGCCGTTGACAACGTGAACGAAGCTCTGAAAGCTGTTGAATCAAAAGGCGTCCGTCTCATTGATCAGCAAAAACGCAAAGGAGCCGAAGGTTTAAACATCGGTTTTCTCCATCCTAAATCAACCCTTGGAGTGCTGACAGAATTCTGCGGCAAAGAATAAGCAAAGAAAAAAACCAACCATAGTTATTATGAGCAACAACCAGGATAAAATTAAAAAACTCATTGAGCTTCGTGCCGAAGCAAAAATGGGTGGCGGTGAAAAACGCATAGCAGCACAGCATCAAAAAGGGAAATATACCGCCCGTGAACGCATTGAAAAACTGCTGGACGATGGCAGTTTTGAAGAATTTGACATGTTTGTGACGCACCGTTGCAACAATTTCGGGATCGACAACCAAAAGTTTTATGGCGATGGCGTGGTGACCGGACAGGGAACCATCGACGGACGTTTGGTATTTGTGTATGCCCAGGATTTCACCATTTTTGGCGGTTCGCTTTCCGAAGCTTTTGCTACCAAAATTTGTAAAGTCATGGACATGGCCCTCAAAGTTGGAGCTCCCGTGATTGGCATTAACGATTCAGGTGGTGCACGTATTCAGGAAGGGGTAACAGCGCTGGCTGGTTATGCCGAAATTTTTGAACGGAACATCTTGTCATCGGGTGTCGTGCCCCAGATTTCTGCCATTTTTGGACCCTGTGCAGGCGGCGCGGTTTATTCTCCCGCACTGACTGATTTTAT
>JAFGVJ010000174.1 GCA_016938055.1 Prolixibacteraceae bacterium | reverse complement strand
CCTTCGTTCATCGAAAAGTAGAAATCAATCTGGCTGGCGATGGCTTCGGCCTTACTGCCTGTGACGTTTTCAATTTCAATTAGTACATCAATGGTGACAGAATCGTCACGGGTATTGATGAACTGGATGTTACTGAACTTGCTGTCAATCATCAGGGCTTTCACCTGATGCATGGGCCAGCTTTTGTGAATGGTTTTCTGATAATCGGCCTTTGCACTGATGCCCATCACCATGAGGGCAATGATCAGCATCATTTTCAATCTTCTATTCATAATGGTAAGTTGTTTCGTTGTTGATTCAATTCATCTAAAATTTTGGTCATGATTTCCAGTTTGCTCTGGTAATAAACAATGAGTGCGTTGATCACCCGCTCATCGTTGGGTGTGGCTTCCAGGTCGTGGCAAAGTTGCTGGTAGGTCTGGTCGTACGCTTCCAGATCGTCGAGCAGCAACTGAATGCTTGGATTGACTTTGCCATTTTCGGTAGCTTTATTTTTGATTTTTTCAATTTGCATGTTGATGGAGCTGGTGTAATAGTTTTCCACTTCGGCATATTGCTCCGACACATCACTCAGGGTGAAGGCCGAACTTTGTGAAGGTTCCGGAATAAACAAGAACAAACCAATTGCCAGCACTGCTGCCAGCGAGGAGGCATAGGCAATCCATCTGAGCGGGATACTGCGCCGGTGCAATTGCTGCAAACGCAGGTCGAAGCGTTCAAAATGACCATCGTGCGGGAGGTCGCTTTGTATTTCGTCCCGTTTGTTTCTTAAAATATCTTCCAGTTGATCCATGGTGTTTACATTAAAATGGTTTTTCGCTCATACAACAATGCTTTCAGCCGCTCTTTGGCCCGGTGGTAAATGGTTCGCGAAGCCGCGTTTGAAATTTTCAATATGCCGGCAATTTCATCGTGGTCGTAACCCTCGAGCAAAAAAAGGGTCAATACAATCCGGTAGTTATCGGGCAATTCCCCGATGGCTTTTTTGATGATTTCTGCACTCATTTCAGGATCTAATGACTCGTTGTGCTCTTCAGGCCGATCGGGAATTCGTGAAACATCATCGTATTGGATTTTTCTTTTTCTCAGCAAATCAATAGAACGGTTGATGGCAATCCGTTTCAGCCATGCGCCAAAACTGACTTCTCCTCGGTACGAGTTCAATTGTCGGAAAGCAGCAATAAAGGCTTCCTGCATGGCATCTTCTGCTTCGGCCGAATGGTTCAGAATGCGCAGGCAAACGTTGTAAATAGCCCGGTAATACCGTTGGTAGAGTTCCGTTTGTGCGCTGCGGTCACCTCCCTTGCACTTTTCAATAATATGAACAAGTATTTGGTCTTCCATTTTTTTGAATTCAACTTACTGACGCAGGTTTCAAAACAATGTTACAGATTTTCTGAAAAATATCAACGAATGGCAGGATGAAATTGATAATCAAGGCCCACCCCAGCCCTCCCAAAGGGAGGGAGTTTGGGAACTGCTAGCATTGAAAAAGAGTACTTTCAAGGCCCAAAAAAGACCGTAGAGGAATGACAGTAAAGGTTGAATTATCATTCCCGATGTAGGATTAATAAAAACCCTTATCGAGTCTTTAGCAAAATCCCTCGAAGGATTTAGACAAATTCTCTCGAAGGATTTAGAGAAATTCCCTCGAAGGATTTAGATAGAATCCCTCGAAGGATTTAGAGAGAATCCCTCGAAGGATTTAGCGTAAAAACCTCTAAGAATTTGCAGCAATCCATTTTAATGAGTGACAGTTTCTCATTCTCCCCGTCTCCCAATCACCCCCTCTCAAAGTCTCCCCATCACCCCATCTCATTTTCTCATTTTCACATCCTCTCATCGCCACATCGCCACATCTTCAAATCGTCACATCTTCACATCATCCAATTGCCTCATCGTCTAATCAACTCATTGCCTGAGCCATTGTGCTTCGTCGCATGATTCGTTTAAGGGATGGATTAAACAAAAAGATTGATTGAAATCATGTTGAAATTCATGTATACAGAGTCACTGTGAAGCAGAAAGTTACAGGGAAACGATTAATATTTTGAAAATCATGCCCAAAAATTAAATTTTTTGCGCTAAAATTGTGCTATACTCACAAAAATGAATATTTTTGCTTTAACAGCTAAAGGAAAAGAGAAAAAATGAAGCCATTGAAGTCTGGAATTTCACTTGCAAAGTGGATGTTGAGAGTTACATTGGTACTGTATTTAGTTGTATTTTACCACGGCACATTGCTGATCATCGATTTTTTGGATGTGTCGTTTGTTTTTGCACTGATTTATATTGTGGCTGCGGTTTTCCTGCTGGTTGGAGGCTTCCGCAAAACCGACAATATTACCGTAAGCAGTGCGTTATTGTTGTTGGTGGCAGTAGGTTTTAATTTGTACCTCGATGCGGCCGACGGGATATACGGGGTGGTGAATCATATCCTTCCGTTATCGATTGCGTTTTTCTTTCTGAGTTCGGGAAACAAATAGGAGAAAAACAACAAGATGTTGACTAAAACTATTTAAACGATAAATATGTTTTTAAAGCGATTAAGCACCGCATTGTGTGTACTCACATGTTTTGG
>JAFGVJ010000173.1 GCA_016938055.1 Prolixibacteraceae bacterium | reverse complement strand
GAGAATATTGATTTTTAGTACTGGCATAGGTTAAGGTTAAGGTTAAGGTTGAGATTGAGGTTGAGGTTGAGACCCGATAGGTATCGGAGGAGGTTGAGGTTTTGGGGTTGAATGCAACACTTTATCAAGAAAGGGTTCCATCCATTTTACAGTGGGGGTGAACCAGGGCTCAAACAGCCAGAAGGTGTGAGGTGTTTCTGGGATTTCGTAAACTTCGGAGTAAATATTCAGTGAATCTAAAACTTCAATCATGTTATTACGCCCGGCATGAAAGCGCGGGTGCTGACTGTTGATAAACAGGATGGGCGGCATGTTTTGATCCACGTGATTGAGTGCCGATGCTTCGAGCCATAAAGCTATTTTTTCCTCCTGGTTGCCTCCGAACCAAAAGGTGGCTGCCGAAGGTTTCCCGGGGCGGTCAGCCCCTTCGCCTGATTCGGGATGGATGAATGCTAAAATTCCATCGATGTTGACAACGGCTTGTACCTTGCTTGAAAATTCGGGGTAGTAAGTGGTATCGATGAAAAGTGCTGAACCGTTGGTAGCCGCAACCAGTGCCGCCAACTGTCCGCCAGCCGAGGTGCCTGAAATGACTATTCTATCGGGATCAAGATGCAATATTCCAGCATTTTTTCTTATCCAGCGCAGGGCCGTTTTAATGTCGTAAAGTGCCGCAGGGTAAAGCGCTTCGGGCGAGAGGCGGTATTCGACCGTTACAGTGATGTAGCCCAGTGAAGCAAAGTGGATGGCCATGGGGGCTTCCATGTTCCTGTTCCCCGACTTCCATCCTCCACCGTGTATGAATAGGATAGCCGGCCTTGCTTCCTCCAAACCTTTGGGTGCAAACACATCCATATGCATTTCTCTGCCAGCATATGTGGCATAAACCAGGTCGCGTTTTACTTCAACAGCATCGGGTACAAGCGGGTATACCGGTTTGATAAAAGGATAATGCTTCAGTTCCTTTTGCCAGGCCGAATGCAAGCTAAAGGAGGTATCAAGCGGAAAAGTCTTCTGTTGTTGCCCCCAACAAAACAGAACACCAGATAATAATAAAACGGAAAGAAAAAACCTCATCATTCATTCATTGTTGGTTGATAACAGCAGATGTTTCATCACTGGTTCCCCTCCTTGGGAGGGGGCAGGGGAGGCCATTACTCAAACCTGAACCAATCATAATCGGCATAGCCCGAGTCGTTGGTACTTTGTTCTTTCAGGGCGAAAATACCTACTTTGGCGCCAATCCATCGTCCGGCACGGGAAGTAAATGTTTTCCCAATGTTTGTGAATTGCTGACCATCGGTGCTATACGCAAATTGGCAAATGCCTCCTTCATTGACTCTAACCCTGAAGTACAGTTCATTGTTCTCCACTTCAACTTTTTCCTCTTGGAGTTCTTTCCCGCCGGTTCGTGCATCGGTACAGGTCTGAAAAGTCACATAGCTTTTGTTGTGCGAAAATTCGAGGGCCAAATAAGCATAGTCTTCACCCATCACGATGAGGCCTGTTTTTTCGCCGTTTTCTTTGGGATAAAAGGTGAATTTGGTGGTGGTGGTGAATGTTTCGGCAGGCAATTTTTGCAGCAGGAGGTTGGGAAGATCCCAAAAATTCAGCTTTGCTAAAGGTTGCTGTACTGTATTCAAACGAAGAAAGCCCATGTTATTTGGGAAAGCCCATTCAGCTTTGGGATTGGCATGCCATTGCCATTGTAATCCTAAACGACTGGTGTTGAATTCATCGGAAGTTGGAACAACAAGCTTATCTCCTGGTATATTGACCTTAGGTTTTTGGTGGGTGAGCACCGGTTCGCCTATCCCGTCGTTGTTGCTGTCGATACCCATCAACGGCCAGTCGTTAATCCATTTTACCGGTTGCAGGTGAACGATGCGTCCGTAGGCGTCCTTGTCCTGAAAATGGATGAACCAGCTTTCGCCCGATTCCAGTTCTACCCATCCGCCCTGATGCGGCCCGTTGATGGGAGTGTTTCCCTGGTGGAGCACAATTTTTTCTTCATAGGGGCCATAAATGTTTTTGCTGCGCAGAACGGTTTGCCAGCCGGGTTTTACGCCGCCAGCCGGTGCAAAAATGTAGTAATAAGCATTGCGTTTGTACAATTTGGGCCCTTCGATGGTGGGATGGTTTTCATGACCGTCGAATACCAGCACCGTTTGAGGATTGATATTCATCCCATCGGGGCTCATTTCGTTCATGACCAGGATGCTTTTGATGCCTGCACGGCTGCCAGCAAAGGCATGGACCAGGTAGGCTTTTCCGTCATCGTCCCAGAAAGGGCAGGGGTCAATCCATCCCTTCGCTTTGTGAACCAGGTGAGGTTTGCTCCAGGGGCCGGCAGGATCTTTGGCCTTTACCATGTAAATACCCAAATCGGGGTCGCCCCAATAGATGTAAAATTCGTTGTTGTGAAAACGGATGGCCGGCGCCCAAACGCCGTTTCCGTGTTGGGGTTGGTTGAAGGATTCGTCATACAATTCGGGCAGGGCATAGCCAATCAGCTGCCAGTTGACCAGATCGTTTGAATGCAGAATGGGCAAACCCGGTACACAGTTGAAACTGGATGCAGTGAGGTAAAAATCATTCCCCACCCGGCAAACATCCGGATCGGAATAGTCGGAATGTAAAATAGGATTGGTGTAAGTTCCATCATCCTTGTCGGCATTCCAAACGCCCTTGTTCCAGTTTTGAGCATGACAAAGACTGGAGCTCAACAACAGCATCAGCACCAACGGCGCAAGGTTCCTAATGAGCCCTTTTTGATG
>JAFGVJ010000021.1 GCA_016938055.1 Prolixibacteraceae bacterium | reverse complement strand
ATTCCGGAGAAACCCATGAAAGCCATGGCCAGTATTCCAGCTGTAATCAATGCCAGCGGAACACCTTTCAATCCTTTGGGTACATTTTGCAGTTCGGAGTGTTCGCGTAGTCCGGCAAAAATGATCAGTGCAAGACCAAAGCCAAGTGCATTGGCTGTGGCATAAACAACACCTTGCATAAGGTTGAAGTCTTTTTGAATAACCAGAATGGCCACACCCAGGATGGCGCAGTTGGTGGTGATCAGCGGGAGAAAAACCCCCAAAGCCTGATACAGTGCAGGGCTCACCTTTTTCAGAATGATTTCGACCAATTGCACCAGTGCAGCAATGATCAGGATAAACGAAATGGTTTGGAGGTAGCCAATACCCAACGGATTCAATATATAATGCTGAATCAGAAAAGTAACAATGGTGGCCAATACCATTACAAAAGTGACAGCGCCGGTCATTCCCACCGCAGTTTCAATTTTTTTGGAAACCCCCAGAAATGGACAAACTCCCAAAAACTGGCTCAACACAATGTTGTTGACCAGAATGGCCGATATGATGATAATAATGTATTCCATAACAGTTTTTTTTCAGGTTTTGATTGGCTTAAGCTTTTCCTTTGTTCAAACGGTTGATAAGGGCAATGATGTAACCCAGCGCGATGAAAGCTCCCGGAGCCAGGATAAAGACCAACATGCCGTAGTTCTCGGGATAAATGGTGATGGAAAAAAGTTTTCCACTACCAAGTAATTCGCGTACACTTCCCAATACTGTCAAAGCAAAGGCAAAACCCAAGCCAATGCCTATGCCATCAATGGCCGATGAAAGCACATTGTTTTTGGACGCAAATGCTTCGGCGCGGCCCAATACAATACAGTTCACCACAATGAGCGGAATGAAAAGCCCCAGGCTTTCAAACAACGCCGGCACATAGGCTTGCATCACCATCTGAACTACGGTTACAAAGGTGGCAATCACCACAATAAACGCTGGTATCCTCACTTTATCAGGGATCAGGTTCTTAATGAGCGAAATCACAATATTCGACATGGTGAGCACAAAGGCGGTGGCCAAACCCATGCTCAATCCATTGATGGCAGAACCGGTAGTTCCCAGTGTGGGGCACATCCCCAACAGCAATACAAACACAGGATTTTCTTTAATGAAACCCTTGGTGAAATTTTTCCATTGATTCATATTATACCTCCTTTATTTGTTTTGTGTGGTTGAACCACCCTGATTGATGACTGTATAAGCACGATTCACTGCATCGAGAAAAGCCCGCGACGATATGGTTGCCGCAGTAATGGCGTCGATCTGCCCACCGTCCTTTGACACCTTGAGCGTTTCAGCTGCCAGCGAACGGCCAATAACGTTTTGTCCCGGTTTTGAGGAGTCATTGAACCAACTGGACATTTTAGTACCTAAACCAGGTGTTTCAGCATGTTTCAGCACTTGATAACCCGATACAATCCCCGAAGGTTCTATGCCAACCATTACTTCGATATAGCCGCTGAAACCATTATAGGTATATGATTTTATAGCGCTGCCAACCAACATTTCATTGGCATCAAATGCTGGAAATATGACCATGCTATCTTTTCCGTCGATTGGCAGGACTTTGTATGATACTCCAAGGTGATCGAAAGCTGGTAGTACAGCCGTAATAGCCTTGGTTTGTTTTTCAAGTTCAGCTTTGGCAATGGGCGTAATGGTTGCATCATTCACCACTCCCAATATTGCCGAAGCAAGCAATGTCACTCCTAATAAGGAGATCAACATGTTTTTAAACGATGATTCCAGTTTTGCCATTATTTTTTCTCTCCAAATCGTTTAGGTTTCAGATAATTGTTGATCAGTGGTGTAAAGGCATTCATGATGAGGATGGCAAACGAAATGCCCTCGGGATATGCACCCCACACACGGATACAAACGGTAATTGCCCCAATGCCAACGCTATAAATCAACTGTCCTCGTTTCGACATGGGTGAGGTGACCATATCGGTAGCCATGAAAATGGCGCCCAGCATAACACCACCGGTTAACAGGTGGAACATTGGATCGGCATTCCCCGATGGATCAATGAGCCAGAGTATTCCGGTGAAAATTGCAATGGTACCAAGTGTCGTTACAGGAATATGCCAGGTGACGACTTTCCTGACCAACATGTAAACCAATCCTGCCAACAGCAAAAGCGCAGATACTTCACCCATGGAACCACTGAATTTCCCTAGCAATAATTCAGAATAAGCAGGCAGATCGGCAACAATTTCATTGAAAGGGGTTCCATTTTTAAGTCCCTCTTTGACCAGGGCCAAAGGTGTTGCTTCGGTAGTGGCATCTACTATGTTTTTGGTAACATTGGGCCAGCTGGTCATTTGGACCGGGAAGGAAATCAGTAAAAATACCCTTCCTACCAGCGCCGGATTGAAAATATTTTGTCCCAAACCACCAAACGATAATTTGGCAATTCCAATGGCCACAAGTGATCCCAGGATGATGATCCACAATGGAATCTGTGCTGGTAAGTTCATGGCCAACAAAATGCCTGTCAAGACGGCTGAACCATCTTTGATGGTTGGTTCCGTCTTCAGCATAAATTTTTGGATGAGCCATTCGAAAATGACACAGGCCAGTACGGCGGTCAGTGTGACCATTACTGCCGATAAGCCAAAGACGAAAAAAGACCAGGCCAGGGCAGGAATCAAAGCAAATATTACCCGGTACATGATTTTGTCGACCGAGTCGCCCTGATGGATGTGAGGCGAAGGTGTAATGGTTAGTAATTTGCTCATTTTGTTTTTTATTTGTCATTGGTCATTGGTCATCAGTCATTAGATTTTTCCTATTGACTGATAACAGATGACTAGTTATGATTTTCTGTTTCTGATAATTCCACCAACGGTCATTTTACCCAAACGAATGTAATCGAGCAGAGGGCGGTTGGCCGGACAGCTGTAACTGCAGGAGCCACATTCGATACAATCCATGACCGATTCTTTTTCGGAGCGTTCCCAGAGCCGTTTTTCGGCCAGGGTCATGAGCAGGAATGGTTCCAGGCCCATGGGGCAGGCAGTGACACAGCGCCCGCAGCGTATGCAGTTTTGCATGGCCTTGCGGTGCCCTTCTGTTTCTGGAATAAGTAAAATGCCTGATGTGCCTTTGGTAACGGCAATTTCGATGCTGGGAATGGCTTTCCCCATCATGGGCCCTCCACTGATCACTTTGGCTGTATCGTCGGGTAAACCACCTGCTGCTTCTATCAACTGACTAACCGGAGTTCCGATGCGTACCAGAAAATTGGAAGGATTTTTTACCGATTTTCCGGTAACTGTAACGATGCGTTCAAACAGAGGTTTATTCTTCATTACTGCTTCGTATACAGCAAGAGCAGTTCCAACATTGTTGACAACGGCGCCTACAGCAATCGGGAGAGCGCCTGAAGGCACTTCGCGTCCGGTTACCGCTTTGATCAGTTGTTTTTCACCTCCCTGGGGATATTGTACTTTGAGCGGACAAATTTCGATCCCGTGATATTTTTTGCTCAGCTCCGAAAGCTTTGCAATGGCATCTGGCTTGTTATTTTCGATGCCAATCACTGCTTTCGTAACCTGTAATGCCTTCATCAAAATTTGAATGCCCACCATCATTTCATCGCTTCGCTCCAGCATTAACCTGTGATCGGCGGTGAGGTAAGGCTCACATTCCACACCATTGATCAGCAGCACTTCTGCTTTCATTCCCGGCGGGGGAGAGAGCTTTACATGCGTTGGGAAGGTTGCACCCCCCAAACCTACAATCCCTGCTTGCAGAATTTTGTCAACAATGGCTTTGGGTTCCAGATTGATGTTAGAAATCAAATCCGGTGAACGGTCAATGGTTTCAAGCCATTCATCCCCTTCCACAGTTATCACAATGGCTTCTTTCTTGTACCCCGAACTATCAATGAGGGTATCAATTTTGGCCACTTTGCCCGAAACTGAAGCATGGATGTTGGTAGAGACAAAACCGGCACTTTGGGCAACTACCTGACCAACTTTCACCTGGTCGCCCCGGCTGACAATAACTTTCGATGGTGCCCCAATGTGTTGGGCTACCATGATGGTAACTGTTTTTGGCAATGGAAGCACTTCAATTGCTTTTTTGGCCGAAAGTTTATTTTCAGCCGGATGAATGCCCCCTATCTTAAATGTTTTCAGCATTGGATTTCCTTATTAAGTTCAAGGAAGAACTGATGACTATTTGGTTTTTTTAAACTTCAGCAGTGCTGGGTGCCACTTCGGTCGGTTCAACTTTTTTGGGAGGAAAACCTACTTCGATGATGGCATTGGTTGGACATACCGGTACACATTTTCGGCATAACTTGCATTTGTCTGAATCGATAAAAGCCAGATTGTTGGCTATGGTAATGGCATCGTATTTACATTCTTTTTCACATTTACCACAACCAATGCAAGCTACACTACAGGCTTTTTTGGCCAGAGCTCCCTTGTCTTCGTTCCGGCAAGCCACATAAATTTTTCGGTATTTTGGATTGACCTTACGCAGTTCAATCAGGTTTTTTGGACAAGCTTCAACACAGGCGCCGCATGCAGTACACTTTTCGTCATCCACTTCGGGAAGTCCCGTCACCGGGTTCATGTGAATGGCGTCGAAATCGCAGACCACGCAGCAATCGCCTTGTCCTAAACAGCCGTATGAACAATCGGTTTCACCTCCATAGCTCATGGATTGGATGGCACAGGTTGAAGCCCCTTCAAATGTCGATGTTTTGGGTCTGAATTCACAGGTACCATTGCAACGAACCAGTGCTGTTCGGCGGGCTTGAGCTTCGGCTACCAGCCCCATGATGTTGGCTACTGAACTCATGGTGTCGTTGCCACCCACCGGACAGAATTTGTCATCCAGTGAATTGTCCTTCACAATGGCTTCGGCAAAGGCCCTGCATCCTGCAAAACCACAACCACCACAATTAGCCGATGGCAGGGCTGATTCAACTTCGTCGATCCGGGGATCTTCATAAACATAAAACTTACGGGCAGTGAGGTATAAAATTACTGCCGCAATGACACCAATTGAACTGATGGTGATGATGGTATAAATAAGCGACGCACTCATATTTTTTTATTTGAGCGGATGAACCACGTAAGTGAATTTCTTTTTTATTTTATTTCGGTATAAATACAATGCACTATAGTAAGGAACCAGTGAAGCAAGGGCTGCTATTCCTATCAGTCCTTCGTCGGTAGTGAGGTTCGAAACAATGATCATAACTGTTAGTAATACGATGAAAGGAAGCACATAACCCAGGAAGAGAGCATTCATGCCCTGCGAAGATTTTAAGCGAACCACAACTTGTTGTCCCAATTGATAATCGTTTGGATTACAATCGATATCTAACTCTTTGTCTGATTGTTCGGCCATATTACAGGCACCTTTGATTTGGCAACTGGCACAACCCGATTGCACAATGATGCCGACTTTGATTCCTCTTTTTCCAATCTCTTTGACAAAACCAGTATGTGTGACTTCTTTTTTTGAATCCATGCAGATTTTCCTTGAACCAGACTGCAAAACTATACGGTTTTTGGAAAGAAAAACAGGAGAAAGTCCCTTTTTTATAACATATCGACGAATTTAGATTATTTATAAAGAAGGAAATTTATGTAACAATCAGTTATTAAGTAAACTAACTTTACTTTTTACTGTAACGAGAAGTCAAAACAATCGTTTCTTCCTTTTTATTATCTTTATTTCGATTTTCAAAAACTTGTTGTTATGAAGTCTTTGTTTCCTGTTTTTATGGTGCTGCTTTTTCCACTTTTGTTGTCGGGAAGTGTAGATACCATGATCGTTACCGGTGTAAATGGGAGGTTGAATGCCATTGAAGCGCCTGAGCAGATGATGGTAGTGAAATCGAAAGGCAGTCAAAACATAAAGGTTGAATACTTTGTGATGGATGATGGAAAATGGGTAAAAACCAATACTGAAAGGGCAAGGGAATTTGCACCTGAACGTTTCCGCATCACATCGGGAAGGGGGCGAACCAAAACCACGATGATCAGGGACTATGTGGAAATGGCTGATGGTCGGTGGCAATTTGTGGAGAGTATACAAAAACAAGTTGTTCGAAGAGGTACTTCAATACTCAGGTTTCCCATATTACCCGATGGAGTTCTTGTTACTCATTATCCAAACGGACCTGTAAAAACGGAAGAAACCTATCGAAACAACGAATTAATTTCAAATATAAACTGGCTCGAAAACGGGCTTCCCTATGTGGAGGACTTGTTTTACTCGGTCGACCGATATCCGGCTTATTCCAGGGGGAATGAACAAATCAACAAACAAATTATGGCGAAGTTTAAAGAAAAGCAAGTCGACTTTTCTTCCATCTCGGGGAAACTCGAAATTGGCTTTGTTGTTTTTGAAAACGGAAAAGTGGGCGCATTCAGGATTTTGAAAAGCATCGATCCCGATTTGGACAACATGATTGTGGAAGCCATCCGCTCTTTGGAAGGCGAATGGATCCCCGCCCGTTTAAACAACCAGACTGTTCGTTTCTTCCAAACCTTTCCGATACATTTCAACCATTACGAAATGCAAGTAGAATTTTTTGACTATTACAGCGGTTTGGTTCAGTTCGAGCGGAAGTAATTCTTCAAACCTTTCCTTTTTCAAGGTGCTGTTAAACGTTGTGATTGTTCATTTTCAACTACCAAAACATAATCACTTCCCCGTCCGTTTGAAATGGGTGTAAATTCCTTCTTCTCCGATGTAGCAACCTTTCCTATAAACTGATATTCACCTGAGCGTGGATTGAACCACCAGCAGCTGGCATTTTTCCCTTCAAGTTTTGTGAGATCAACTGTTGTTGTTCTGCCGTAAGGTGTATAAACCAGAATAAAATGGTTATTAACATTGCGTGCTGCCAT
>JAFGVJ010000172.1 GCA_016938055.1 Prolixibacteraceae bacterium | reverse complement strand
GCTGCTTCGTCATGTTCTTTAGAATCATTCACTGAATAAGGAATTTGTGCATAAGGCACCATCTCTACCGGGTCGAACATGCCCAACTTCATGCGGGCCAGCATCAGGCGATACACTGAGCGGTCAATTTCCCCCTCATCGATCAGGCCTTGCTGAACGGCTTTCAACATGGCTCGCTGGTAGACACTTCCGCAATTAAGATCACAGCCCCTTCGCAAGCCAATGGCAGCTGCCTCTTCGGCCGTATTGACTATTTTGTGATAGGCATATATGTCGCGGATGGCTCCACAGTCGGACACTACAAAACCTTCAAAACCCCACTGCTTGCGCAGGATGTCTTCCAACAACATCCAGCTGGCCGAGGCCGATTCTCCGTCCACCCGGTTATAGGCTCCCATAATGGAATAAGCTTTGGCTTTCACCATTAAATCTTCAAAGGCCGGCAAATAGGTTTCCCAAAGGTCACGGACATCGGGCACCACGTTGAAGGAGTGGCGTTCGGGCTCCGGACCATTGTGCACCGCGTAATGTTTGGCCGTGGCCACCACTTTGAAATATTTGGGGTCATCGCCCTGCAATCCTTTGACAAAACGCATCCCCATTTGTCCGGTCAAAAAAGGATCTTCGCCATAGGTTTCGTGACCACGTCCCCAACGCGGGTCACGGAATATATTGATGTTGGGCGACCACATGGTGAGCCCCTTGTAACGACCAAAATCGTTGTTGCGCAAGAATTCGTGGTGTTTGGCACGGGCTTCGTCGCTGATGATGTTGGCCACTTTCGACATCATATCGAGGTCGAAACTAGCCGCCATGCCAATGGCCTGCGGGAATACAGTGGCCACACCAGCACGTGCTACACCGTGCAAACACTCGTTCCACCAGTCGTACTCATTGATACCCAAACGTGGAATAGCCGCCGAGCTGTTCCCGATTTGAGAGATTTTTTCTTCCAGCGTCATGCGCGAGACAAGGTCCAGTGCACGGTTTTCAAAATCTTTCGAGGTATCCTGGTAAACCGGTTTTTCGTCATTTTGTGAAAAACCTTTTAAAACAAAGGATGCCGTAAACATCAGTGCCAACATCAAAGCCCATTTCATGCTCATACTTTCCAAATTTTAGTATCGATTCTTGTTAATTCGTAAATTTTACTGATTAAAAATAGCAATATTTCGCTCACAACCTGAAGTGTCTCTTGAAATACAAAACTTAAAATGTGATATTTGAACTTTACCCCATGATTATCAATACAGGAAAAATATTATCCCATTGATCTTTCTGCTTGTTATTCTCCGGTCATTCACTATAAGTGCGCAATACATGCAACAGGGAACAGCTCCCCAAATCAATACAATGGCAATATTTAATGATCGTGAATCAAATTCAGGTAAAATTCATTCTGAAATTCACGATGATTTAAAAAATTTTCGGTTGGCCATCAGATTATGGATCTCAAGAGAAATCCTTTGGATCGGGAACTGCAAAAATGAAAACCAGTTTGATGAATTTGGGAATACACTACTGAATGCCTCATACAACTGGGATAACCCTTCGAATCAAAGGAGCCGAAAATGCCTGGGTGAGCATTCTTGACACAAGTGGAAAACTACTTTTAGAAACTAGTCAGCATAACAACAGCATTAAAATCAGCAGTCTTCCAAATGGAGTTTACTTGCTAAAAGTGAGCAAGGGAACAAATGTATTCACACAACGCTTTGTAAAACTGTAACTGGCTTGTGAATAAACTCACAGTCGATATCATGGATTATTGAAAAAAATAAAATTTTAATCTTTATAGGTATAGCTTATCACAAACGGAATATTGTCGCCCGCCGACCAGAAATTTCTGATTACCCCAATAAATTCGATGACTCCATCCATCTCTGAATCCGGACCGCCACCATTGCCAAAAGTTATGCTTACCGGCATTTCAATGCTTGTTACGGCAGTACTAATTCCAGCAGTTGCTGCCAGGTTCTTTTGAACACTTTCAGCATAGAATCCCATTGTGTTTTCGTTCGTCTGTTGCCAATCGTTGTACCACGAGTCGGTAGGACTTATCCCGTTGATTAAAATTTCGCAGCCAGCAAACGAAGCGCTTGCAGTTGATGATGATTTGCTGAAATTGAAATTAAACGTTTGCTTCATCAACAAACCGCCATCAACTGCCTGAAAATTGCCCGATGGTGGAGTCAGCCAACTTATCTCTGCCGTATGCGTGATGGTTCCGCTTGTTTTGGACACAATCAGTTTGTTGGACTGATGCTGAACTTTTACCTCGCCTGAACTGCTTGCTTCAGGCATTATTCTTAATGAAATACTTCCCAGTGAAACTGTCTCCGATGAATTGGAAATAGTAGCCAAAGCTGTAGCTTCATCAATTTTCTGATTGCTTGTAGGATGGTACAGTTCCACTTTCACCTGATATTTACCTTCGGCTGCAAAAGTGTGCAATACAGTACTATCGCTTGTTACAGACGCCTGAGGTGTACCGTCGCCAAAGCTCCATATATATTTGCAGTCCTCGGGCAATTTGCTGACTGAACTTGCAGTAAGGATAATCTCCTGACCCGGTTTAGCCTGTAAAGGATTGGGCAAAATGCTCAGGGCTGAATTGTTAATTTTGATCAATTTATAATCAATGTATAAGGGTTTTTCTACTTCCACGTTGTTTTCAATGAATTTCTTCCTGCCATAAATAAAAAAGCCCAGATTGTTGACTCCCGGTTCAAGCAACAAATATTTGGGGCTTGATTCATCGGGATCGATGCCATTGCTGGAACTGTAGATCTCTTTATCGTCACGGAAAACGGTAAATCCAATGAGTTTCATCCCATAAGCTGAAACCGACAGCTCAGCTCCCGGACAGTCAACCACGCATTGCAGGGTATCACCTGGTGAAGTAAAGCCGTCTTCAATCGCCTTGTATTCTTTATCCACCAGGGTTTTGATGGTATAAGCCGGAAATTTATCATTACCAACTGATTCATCGGAAAACTTTCCGAATTGTTCCCCAATCTTGATCCAGTCGATAAAATCAGACTCCCCAAAATAGGCAATCTGCTCCATCGATGTTGATGGTGCACCAGCCCATGCGCCAGTTTCATAAGGTTTGAATGCTCCATTGGTAAATTCAATAGTTCTTTCCACTTCCACTCCATAAAGGGGTTCCCTGTTATTCGGAAAATTGGGATCAGCAATAAACAGTCGCCCTTCACTCATGTTGGCTTTGTAAACAATCATGGCGTGGGCCAGATCGGTTTCACCATCCCTAATACAAACTACTTGAGGTTCATTGGTAACAAGCAACAAATAGATGAAATTGTAAAATACCTTTTTGGGATTTTGAAACTGTTGTTCCATCAGTGAAACAAAATTCGTAAAATTGCTTTCCTCCTGAATGACTGAAGCAAAACGGTATCCCAGTGGATTGTCCTGCCACATTTCTTTCGGTATTTCGCTTGAATTATAGGTGTCGAATTGATGATAGAGCGCTTTGCCGCCACGGTATTGTCTTTTATGGTAATACCAAATGGCAGTGATCGACATTCCGTAACAAATGCCCCCGGGTGATGTATAGGAACACCAGTTTGGAAACTCCCAGTCGTCGACACCTGGTTGGAAACCCGAAGTAACCACACTCTTGTTTTCCAATTCTTCCTGATCAATGTGGCAGATCACAATATTTGCAGCAGAGTTGTCATCGAGTAAGGTACTTTTGCTATTATCCTTTTCAACCCCACTATAAAGTTCAGTGTCCGACATAAAATGCCGCGTCAGGAGTGTAATCGAACTTGATGAGTAATCTTTGAACGGAATACCCCGCAGCTTGCCCGAAATTTTATCGTAGAAGAATCCAATGGGGATATGGCCTTCAGGAATATTCAGGGGAATGGTAATTTCCATGGCCTTCTCGGCATAGTTGCCACCATTTTCGATGGTGATCAGCGGAGTTGCCGGAATAAAGTATTTTCCAAACGAGTGATTGGTAATCTCAGAAGTGGAGATGTTGAAATCTGTTTCTGAAGCATAACTTCCTTGAGGAATCACAATCTCCATCCCATCGATGGATGAACCCGGGGCCGCAACAGTAATTGTGCCGCCCGAAGAAGAAACTGTTTCAGCAGCAAGCTCAACTGTTGATGAAATGATCAAATTTCTGCTGGGAAGATTGTCAAAAATACTGAATAGATCACATGAACTGAAAAAAGATACTGAAGTCACTAAAATGATAGCAGGAAACAAAGTTCCCGACAACAAACTTTTCTTCATACACCCAAATTATTACCTGTACTACAAATTGACCCTGGAATCATCGTTCACAATAAACCCCGTTCTTGGATTTATTTGTCTCAAAGAAGCATAAAATTATGAAATGCGAATGAAGAAAGAAAGGGGGATAAGGCTTTATTTTTAACCATTATCAATGGATGAAGTTATTGTTCAAAAACAAAAAAACCTGGTCGAAAAAACCTGGTTTTGCTCATGATTATCTCAATATCAAATACTCAAAAGGTGCTAATTGAACTTCACTGCCCAACTGAACTTCGCTCCGGGACATTTGATTGACCCAAACTGTTTGCTTTAAATCATCCGGAAGCGGAAAATCAAGTTGCCTGTTCCGCACATTCACCAGCACCAGCACCGTTTCATCTCCTGCAATACGCTGAAAAGCTACCACATCGGTCGAAGTAAACTGCTTCAGTGTTCCTTTTCGGATGGCTTCACTTTCGTGCCTGATTTGAAGCAGTTTTTTGTATTCGGTGGTGATGCCCGGGTTCAAACTCCAGTTGATGGGAGTTTTCGTGAAAAACGACAATTTGTAGGGATAGCCAATTTCCTGCCCGTTGTACAACAAAGGCACACCACCCACGAAGGTGGAAGAGACAAACGCCGCCATGGCACCTCGCTGGCTCAAAAATAACTTATCGGGGGTATTGTCCCAGGCATTGTCATCGTGGTTGGTGATGAAATGCAGCATGTGCTTGCCGGTTGGAACCGACTGGTAGTCCCTTTCATGCGCTGAGAAAAGTCCGCTTGCTGCTTTGTTTTCAGCAATAATTCCCTTGATGCTGCCATACACGCTCCAACCAAAATTCAGGTCGAAGCCTGCACTGAAGTTTTCCTTGCGGGTTCCTTCGGCAAAGAAGAGCAATTGGCGGTCCACGCTGCCACGAAGGCTAGTCAGGGCATTCGTCCAGAAATCGACCGGCACGCCATCGGCATAGTCGCAGCGAAAACCATCAACATTGGCAGAGTCGAGCCAGTATTGCATGGCATCGGTCATGGCTGCCCGCATGTCGTGATTGTTGAAATTCAGGTCGGCCACATCGGTCCAGCCATTGGCTTCCACAATGTTGCCGCTGGCATCGGTAGTGTACCATCCAATGTTGTTGATCCATGGATGGTCCCAGGCCGTGTGGTTGCCCACCCAGTCGAGGATCACTGCCAAACCGAGGGTATGGGCTTTGTCCACCAGTTCGCGCAAGTCAGTCAGCTTGCCAAATTCGGGATTTACTGCCTTATAATCACGGATACAATAGGGCGAACCAACGCCCTTTTCTTCCCCAATGGGATGAATGGGCATCAGCCACACCACATTGGCACCCAGTGCTTTGATGGAATCGAGACGTTTACTTACTCCATCGAGGGTACCTTCGTTGCTAAAGGCCCGGAGATTTACTTCGTACATCACCACATCGGAAGTTTCGGGAAGTTTTTGCAGCGGAACAGGCTGATAGCTTGCCGGTTCATCGTCCTCTCCGTGTGGTGGTTTAATCACCATAGGATCATCTTTATCACAGGACGTGGCGAACATCGTCCACAGTATCAAAATAATTGTATGTATGCTCATCAGTTTTTTCATTTTCAATGATAATCATTAAACACAGTTTATCAAATGAATAAAAACACATTCATCTGATCGAATATATATCCATTCCGGCCAAACAATAGACACACTTTGATCAGCATACCTGCATGGCCGGTTTTAATTTATGTCTTCCCAAACCCCGACATAAATGTCGGGGCTATTCATAGCTTTACCAATAAAAGTGTATTAGTACTAACAAAAATAGAGTCTAATTCAATTTTAACGTGTAGTTATAATTCTCCGGATTGTGCAAATCGAGGGTGATGGTATAATTGCCGGTTTCAGGAACGGTTAGGTTCAACAAATCGGGGGTATAGCCCAAAACCGGGTGATCGGCATACAGAAAATTCCCTTCGGTATCCACAGCAAAATCGATGATCCACTCGTTGTTGGCCCTGAATTTAAAGGAACCTGCCATTGACATATCGGTGGTGACGACCCATACTTTTGCAGCTGCATCGTAAGTCATGGGTGTATCAGTGGTCCATCCGCCAACAGTGGCATCGCCAATGATGCTCCATTCTGTTTTGGTAATGGTGTATTCCATGGTTTCCAGATTGGCGGTAAGCATGTAATAGCCTTGTCCGGGAGCCACAAAATTCCCCCCTTCAAAATTGGCTTCAATCAATACGCCATCGCCTCCATCGCCGTAAGCCATGGGTTCCCAGGCATCCTGGGCTGTGAATTTGAATTCGTTGGTTCCACCCTCAGGAATGTAAATATAGCCTTCGTAAATGCCCGATCCACGGTCCACAATCCGGGGAGCAGTGACGGGATCCCAGCCCTGATAGTCGCCGGGTACCCAAAGTGAAGGCAGGGTGGGTTCCGGCTCAGGTTCCGGCTCAGGTTCTTCATCTTCTTTCACAAAAGGCGTAAAAGCAATGCTCACCGGTGCTGAAAAAGCATCCCGATCGACATATGACTTTACCCGAATTACCAACACTCCTTCAGCATTGGCTTCCATGCCAAAGGCCAAAGCCCACTTGTTCAGGTCCTTCGCCTTAAATGCTTTGGTGTACACATCGGTACCAGCTTTCACACTGCGTGCCTTACTCCAGGCTAGTGCTCCTGCCGTATCGGAGGGAAGGGTAAACTGTACTGTGTATTCCACTGGAGCGCCAATGTAATAATCTACCGCCGGCCATTTGACAGTTAACACATCATCGTTCTGATTGCTTTCGGTGATTACCACCTTACTGCTTGTTACTTCAATTTCGGCAGGGAAAGTTATATCGCGCAACACGGTGAGTTCCGGAGTTTCGTTACAACCTGCAAGGGCCAAAAACACGAACAGGAGTAAACTGTATGGATGAATGATTTTCTTCATGATTCTATTTCATTTAATTAATAACCAGGATTCTGCACCAAATTCGGATTGGCATTCAAAGCTGCCGTAGGAATCGGGAACAAGTTGTAATGATCGGCCACTGCCGGAGCCAGTCCGTGGGCTTTGGTAAAGGTACCGAAGCGGATCATGTCCTGTCGGCGGTGTCCTTCCCAAGTCAGTTCAAAACCACGTTCATTGTAGATTTCCTCAAGTGTTGGACTGGCTGCCAGCGCATCCAAACCGGCACGTTGCCGTACCTGATCGACAAAAGGTTTTGCCTGGGCAGCATTGCCCGTACGCACCAGACATTCGGCTTTCATCAACAGAATATCGGCATAGCGGTAAATGGGAAAATCATTCGATGCACCCCCACCATTCAAGGGAGCCACCGGATAAAATTTCATGTTCCTGATTCCGGCATTGGGCGCTGCTCCCGGATTGTCGAGGTTGTCCACTTCCAATCCGTATTGGATGAAACCTGCCGGTTGTGGTCCATAAGGATTGTCGCCATAACGAAACTGACGGATGCGCACATCTTTCGGGTCGAATTTGGCAAAATAATCGTAAGGAACGATGGAACCGTTCCAGGTGCTGGCGCTGAACAATAAATTACCATCGGCGCCCCCAAAACTACGAATGGTGGAAATGTTACGCCCTACAATGTCAACGGTGATGTAAATGGACAGTATGGTTTCATCGTCGGGACAAACGTCGCCAAAAAGCTCGTAATATTTGCTGCCCAGCACATT
>JAFGVJ010000171.1 GCA_016938055.1 Prolixibacteraceae bacterium | reverse complement strand
TTGCACCATCAAAGGAGCTTATCGTGCTTTGCTTACCGGTGAACGGCTGGCGTTGAATTTCCTGCAACGCATGTCGGGCATTGCCACGGAAACCAACAAGTACGTTGAAGCCGTGAGGGAGTTCAACACCAAAATTTTGGATACCCGCAAAACTGTTCCGGGTCTGAGGCTGCTCGATAAATATGCAGTGAAAGCCGGTGGTGGCACCAATCACCGCATTGGTTTGTATGACATGGTAATGATCAAAGACAATCACATCGCTGTAGCTGGTGGCATTTCCATAGCCGTTCAGGCCATCCGTCCCAACATTGATCCGTCCATTAAGATTGAAGTTGAAACAACCACCCTTGCCGAAGTACAGGAAGCCATTGATGCCGGAGCCGACATCATCATGCTCGACAACATGGACAATGCAACCATGACCACCGCTGTAAAACTGATCAATGGCAGGGCAAAAGTTGAAGCATCGGGCAATATGAACCTTGAAAGAGTCAGGGAAGTTGCAGCCACAGGTGTCGATTACATATCTATTGGTGCTTTGACCCACTCGGTTACAGCACTGGACATCAGCCAAAAGATTCTGTAAACCATGAACCTGATCATCGACATAGGAAATACCCGCACCAAAGTTGCCGTCTTTCAACACGAAGAACTGATCAAAAGTTTTGCCACTGAACAGTTCGAAGCCGATGATCTAAAAGAACTGAAAGCCGATTACACGGACTTAAACAGGGCCATCGTTTCGTCAGTAAGAAAGCATACAGCCGATTTGCTGACAATGCTGAAAAAAGAGCTGGACTATGTGATCGAACTCGACACCCACACACCGGTCCCCATCGAAAACCTTTATGAAACACCCGATACCCTTGGCAAAGACCGTCTGGCAGCAGCCGTAGGCGGAAATCACCTCTTTCCTGACCAGGACCTGCTGGTGATTGATGCAGGAACAGCCATTACCTACGATTTTGTGAACAGAAAAAACCAGTATTTGGGCGGATACATCACCCCAGGTTTAAGCATGCGCTTCAAAGCCCTGCATCATTTTACCGAGAAATTACCCTTATTGAAACCTGCCGAACCCGAAACCAGGTTTGGCAACAATACCATTGATGCCATTCAGGGAGGAATCCAGCTTGGACTCGAAGGCGAACTTGAAAGAATTATTCAGCAAATGACCTCAGTTCAAGATGAATTAAAAATTATTTTATCGGGTGGAGATACAAAGTATTTTGAAAAGCTATTAAAAAATTACAAATTTGTACCCCTTGAAACAATTCTGTTAGGGTTAAATACAATATTAAACTTCAATCACATACAGGATTCAACTAACCATTTCAAAAATGTTGGCATATAATTTGAATGCTGAGCCTTAAATAACAATTAGATTATGAAAGCGATTACGAGACTTTTGAGCGTTGTGTTCCTTTTTTCCCTGGTGGCCTGCTCCACTTTTGCACAAAGAACAATTACCGGTGTAGTTTACAACAATGGTGAACCAGCCGGCGGTATTTTGGTAGAGGCCCATAAATCAAACGACAGTTTTTATACCAGTTTTGACGGAAAATATGAAATCAAGATCGATGCTAAATCGAAATTTATCCGTTTCACTTTTCTGGATGAATCGAAAAAAGTAGACATTACCCCCGAAACACCCGACGTTTTCAATTTTAGTTGGGACGGAGGAGAAGTTCCCAGTAGCGATGATGAAGTGGGAGTTATTTTAAAAGACATCAATGAATTGCAAAAAGACCGCGATATGGATTTCCTGAATAACTACTCCCTTTACCGCGAGTTTTTCAAACAGGATGATTACAAATCGGCTCTTCCTCACTGGAGGGTGGTATACCGCACCTATCCAAAATCAACCGCTCAGATTTACATCGACGGCTTGAAGATGATGGAAGAAAACATGGCTCACGCCCTGAATACCAGCACCAAACTACAGTACCTCGATACCATGATGTTAATCTTCGACAAAAGGATGAAGTACATGGACAATGTGGGTGAATTACTGGGCCGTAAAGCAGCCAAATACCTTGAAACCATCATCACCCTCGATCTTTCACGTGATGAATACATCAAGCACCTGAAAACCGGTTATGGTTTTGCCGAAAAATCCATCGCTAAATCAGGAAATGAAACTGAACCAGCCGTGTTGGTGTTGTTTATGCAGAGCACCAAAATTTTATACTCCATGGATCAGTTCAACAAGGGTGTTGTGTTCGATAACTTTGAAAAGACCATGACCATTTTCGACAAACAGTTAAGCAAGGATGAAACCAGGGATAAAGCCAATACCGCAATTCCACTCATTGAAAGCATCATAGAAAGTAGCGGTGCTTTAGACTGCGAAGGCCTGGTTGATTTTTACACCCCTAAATACAAGGAAAGCCCTGAGAATATTGAGCTAATCAAAAAAATTATCAGAATGTTTAAACGGGAAAACTGTGAAAACGATTTTTCCATGCAGTTATCCGAAAAACTGTATCAGTTGGAACCATCATCAGAAGCTGCTTACAATATGGCTCGTTCGTTCCTGAAAAAAGAAAATTTTTCCAAAGCTTTCGAATATTATGAAAAAGCATACACTGCGGAAACCAACAACGACCTGAAAGCTACTTATTATTACGAAGCTGCAGGCTTGTCGTTGCAACAACAAAAATTACAAAATGCCCGTGACCTTGCCAGGGAAGCTGTTAAACTGAAAACCGACTATTGCGAAGCCTATCAGCTAATTGGCGAAACCTACGCCCAGGCCAGTAAGAGCTACAGCGATGACGATTTTGAGCGTAGTACCGTATTCTGGCTTGCCGTTGACTATTTTAGAAAAGCAGCCGGTTTCGATAAATGCAAAGAAGATGCTAACAACAAGGCCAACTTCTACGAAAACTACTATCCCAATAAGGAAGATGTATTTTTCCACAGTCTGACCATTGGCAACAATCATTTCATTGGTGGCTGGATTAACGAAACAACCAAAGTTCGTGCAAAACAGTAGGCCTCATAAAAAATATACAATCAAAAGCATTGCGACTCTATTTTGGGGCGCAGTGCTTTTTTCGTCTTGTAACAACAACAACATCAGCCAGATTAGCGCCTTTAATCATCCTCCAGGTGCTCCCGAAGTAGTGGCAACCGACATCGAAATCCTGTTTTCCGATTCGGCTGTGATCCGTTTCAAACTCAATGCTCCCAGTCTCAGAATCTTTGAAGATGAGGAGGAACCCTTCACGGAATTCCCCGAGGGTTTCAAACTGCTTCAATACAATAGCAACGAAGAGGTAACTTCCAGCATCGAAGCCTTGTACGGCAAACACTTTGAAAAAAAATCACTTTGGGAAGCCCGTCAAAATGTGGTGGCCGTTACCGAAAGCGGCGATACCCTTCTAACCGAATTGTTATACTGGGATGAGGAAAAAGACATCATCTATTCCGATCAGTTTGTTAAATTCATCCAGCAAGAGCAAATCATTACCGGAACCGGATTTGAATCAGACCTTCAGATGAAGAAATGGCACATCAAAAAAGTGAAGGGAACTGTTGTGATCGAAGTGGAAGAATAATCCTGAAACATGAACGAATCCTTTATCATACTGGTTACCATTCTCTTTTCGGCTTTCTTTTCAGGAATGGAAATTGCTTTTGTTTCGGCCAACAGGCTTAGCCTCGAAATGGATAAAAAGCACAAAACCCTTGCTGCTGGTATCCTGAACATTTTTACAGCCCGGCCCGAACAATACATTGCCACCATGCTGGTGGGAAATAACATTGCCCTGGTGATTTACGGTCTGGCCTTTGCCAGCATGCTGGAAGAACCCCTTTCGGCAATGATCCGTTCCGACGGGTTGATCCTGCTGATTCAAACACTTATTTCAACCCTTATCATTTTGTTCACTGCCGAGTTTCTTCCGAAAACCCTTTTCAGGATTAATCCCAACAAGGCCCTCAGAACAATGGCCATACCGGTTTTCTTGTTCTACATACTACTCTATCCGATTGCCAATTTTTCCATGTTTATTTCCAAGGCCATTATCCGACTGATCTTCCAAAAAAAGCTGAGCGATGAAAATGAAAAGAAAGTCTTTTCAAAAATTGACCTTGACCATTTTATCAGTCATGGAAAACAAAATACAGCATCGAACCAACACGAAGAAGAGAATGAAATCAAACTTTTCAGGAATGCCCTCGACTTTTCAAGGGTAAAAATACGCGACTGCATGGTTCCCCGCACCGAAATTGATGCCATCGACGAATCTGCGAGCATTGACGAACTCAGGAACCACTTCATTGAATCGGGTTACTCCAAAATCATGATTTACCGCGATTCCATCGACAATATTATCGGCTACATTCATTCGTCACAAATTTTCAAGAATCCTCAAAGTATCAAAAGCACGGTAAAACCGGTGGCTATCGTTCCGGAAACCATGCCGGCCAGCAAATTACTGGGCATTTTTACCCAGAAGAAAAAATCAATTGCCGTGGTGGTCGATGAGTTTGGTGGTACCTCCGGATTGATCACAACCGAGGACATTTTGGAAGAAATCTTTGGTGAAATAGAAGATGAACACGACACCGATGACCTTACTTTCAAAAAAATCAAGGACAATGAATGGATCATTTCGGCCCGGTACGAAATCAGTACACTGAACGAGAAATACAATTTCAAACTACCCGAAAACGACGACTACGACACCATAGCAGGTTTAATCATTAACAATCAAGAGGATATACCCACCATTAACACCATTGTGAACATTGACGATTTCGAATTCCGTATTTTAAAAGCCACTAAAACTAGAATCGAATTGGTATTGATGAAAATACTCTGAGCGAAATTCAATTGAACGTCCCTATTTATTAGGATAAAAACCTAAAATTATTATCTTCGTAGCTCGAAATTTTAAACCATTTTTTAGTCAAATAATTTATACAAATGGCAACTTTACAGAAACTTAGAAACCAGGCAGGTGTACTTTTAGCAGTGGTGATCTTCATCGCATTGGCTGCATTTATTTTGGGTGATTTATTGCAATCAGGCTCTTCGCTCATCCAGGGCAAACAGTTGGAAATTGCAGTCATCGACGGTGAATCAGTAGAATATCCCGAATTCCAGCAGCGATTTGACCAAATTGCCGATATTTACAAATCAAACAATCAGGTCAATACCCTCGATGAGGCCGCTTATCAACAAATTCTCAACCAAACTTTTGAAAATCTGGTGCATGATCTGATCATGACCGAAGTATACGATGAACTCGCCATTGAAATCACTTCACAGGAAATGTTCGACATGGTTCAGGGAAACAACCTGCACCCCATCATCGTTCAGGTTTTTGGCGATCCTCAAACCGGCATGGTTGACAAAGCCAACGTGATCCAGTTTCTGAAATACATACAGGAAAACCCCGACGCACCTCAAAAAGCCGGCTGGTTGAACATCGAAAAAGAAATTCTGAAAGCCAAAAAGGAATCGAAATACACCGATATGGTGGCCAAGGGGCTTTACGCCAATTCCTTGCAAGCCAAACAGAGTCTGATTTCAAAAGACAAAATCGCTGATCTGAAATTCGTTCAGAAAAAATTCAGCACAATCCCCGACAGCACTGTAAAATACACCGATGCTGACTTGAAAAAATATTACAACGATCATCAGCGCGAATATGAGCAAGATGCTCAGAAAACCATTTCTTATGTTGTTTTCAACATTTTACCTTCAGAAGAAGATGATCGTAGCACTTTGCGCTGGATGAACGATATCAAAAATGAATTTACCAACGCCACCGACAATGTTCAGTTTGTCAACATGAATGCCGACAATCGCTTCGAAGATGTTTACGAAAAACAGGATGTTTTAAGCAGTGCTGTTGCTGAGTGGGCTTTCAATGCTCAAATCAACGAGGTATTTGGTCCTTACAAAGAAGGTAACGTTTATAAAATGGCAAAACTGAACGACATCAAAATGTTGCCCGACTCCGTGAAGGCAAGCCACATTCTGATCCGTGCCGAAAATGCCAACGAAACTCAATTCGCAGCTCAAATCATTGACAGCTTGAAAACTGTCATCGAAAGTGGCAGAGCTACCTTTGAACAGGTAGCCCGCGACAATTCACAGGATGGTTCAGCCTCTCTGGGAGGTGACCTGGGCTGGTTCAAACGCGGACAAATGGTTGCCCCTTTCGAAAGAGCTGCTTTCAGGGCTGCTAAAGATGAAGTTGTTGCAGTACAAACCCAGTTTGGCTTCCACCTGATCAAAGTTACTGCTCAGGGCAAAACCTCCAAACACGTTCAATTGGCTGTACTCGACCGTGAGGTCATCCCCAGCACCCAGACTTATCAAAACCTGTATACCACTGCCAGCAAGTTTGCAGCCAACGCTCAGGATTTGGAAGGCTTTAACAAGCAGGTGGCAGCAGAAGGGTTGAGCGCAAGAACTGCTGTATTTGGCGAAAACGATCGTCAGATTCCCGGACTCGGCGAAGCTCGCAGCCTTATCAGAACAGCTTTTAACGATACCAAAACCGGCAAACTGGTGGTGGGAACCGACAACTCTCCTGTGTATGAACTGAACGATAAATTTGTAATTGCGGCTGTAACATCGGCACAGGAAAAAGGCTTGCGAACACTGGAACAAGTGAAAGCAAGTGTTACCCTTGCCGTGATCAAGGAAAAGAAAAAAGAAATGCTGATGAACCAGTTTAAAAGCGCCAAAGCTTCCACCATCGAGGAAACTGCTTCCAAACTTGGTTTGCTGGTGGAATCGGCCCAGGGTTTCAACCTCAACTTTGGCTCCGTCAATGCCATAGGTTATGAACCCGTCATCAACGGTGCCGTAGCAGCATTGGATATCAATAAATTATCGAATCCCATCGAAGGTCGCAATGGTGTTTATTTTATCCAGCTGACCAACCTTACCGGTGGCGGTAATGGCAATATTGAAAGCGAGAAACTCGCCCTCTACCAAAGCTCCAGCTATCGCGCCAACTTCCAGGCTTACCAAACCCTGAAAGAAGAAACAGAAGTTGTAGACAAGCGTTCGAAGTTTTATTAAGCGAACCCTAAAAAATAGTTGAATGGCTGTTCTGTTTGAACAGCCATTTTTTTTTATTTTCACGCAACCAAAACCTGCACCGTTTGGTCTGAAATGTAAATTAAAAATCTAGAGGATATGAAGCAGTATATAGGTAAAATTCTCATCATGATGCTGTTGGCTGGTATCTTCCTAACAGCTTGTTCCGACATGGACGACGGCTATTCATTGGGCGACATTTGGTTATCACTTGGCATGGTTGAAACCGAAAATACCTCGGGTTACGACTACCTGCTGATTTGCGACAATGGTGACACCTTGTTGCCTGCTGCCAGCGACGTTCCTTATTTTAAAACCAAACAGGACCAACGCGTACTGATCAACTTCACCATACTCGACGAAGTAGGACTGGCTACCAATAAGTTTTACGTGAAAGTGAACAACCTGCAGGAAATATTGCTGAAGGACCTCATCGAGCTGACACCCGAAAATGCCGATAGTTTGGGCAATGACTCCATCACCATCAACAAAATTTGGATGGCCAAAAACATGCTCAATATCGATTTCAGTTACATTGGAGGCTTAACCATGCACTACATTAACCTGGCCTATACCCTTGACGAGAACGGAGAGCTGAAACAACCGGTTGAATTGCAGTTCCTGCACAATGCCAACAACGATGAAGCAAGGCTGATCATGGGTAACATTGTATCTTTCCGCATGGATCAATTGAAGTTTGCCGGACAGGACTCCACCGATTTTGTGGTAAAATCAGCCGGTTTACTGGAAAGTGCCCAGGAATTTACGGGAACGTTTAGATATTGATTGATTGATTGATTGATTGATTGATTGATTGATTGATTGATTGGAAGCGATTGAAGACAATTGTAATCAGTGAGTTTTTTTCAGTACCTGAGTTCAAGAGTACAAAAGTACCTGAGTCTCACAGTCTCAACATCTCACAATCTCAACATCTCACAGTCTCACAGTCTCACAGTCTCTTTCAATCTGCCTTTTCCATCAAATAATCCCTGAAAGTGGCATATTCCTTATCCAGCCCTATGCTTTGCTTTTCCCCTTTCATAAAGGCAGCCAGCTTGTTGGGCAGCGGAACTTCACCAACACCCACGATGGACTCAACGGTTTCGGTAAATTTAGCCGGATGGGCAGTTTCCAAAAAGATGCCCACCTGATTTTCGGTAAGGCTGTCTTCCAGGGCCTGATAGCCACAGGCGCCGTGCGGGTCGAGCAGATAACCACACTCCTTGTACACCCGGCCAAGTGTTTCACTGATTTGGGCGTCGGTGTATCGAAATCCGGCAATGTCGGCCGAGATGGCAGCATGGTCGTTTTTGTAGAGGTCGAGGATACGCACAAAATTGCTGGGATCGCCCACATCCATCGCATTGGCAATTGTCTGGACACTTGAACGGGGAATATATTTACCGGTTTTGAGATACTGGTAAACAATGTCGTTTTCGTTGTTAGCCGCAATGAACCGGTGCACAGGCAAACCCATGCGCTTGGCAAACAAACCGGCAGTCAGGTTGCCAAAGTTTCCGCTTGGAACGGCAATCACCACTTCTTTATCGGGCAGGGGATTGCGGGCGATGGCATTGAAATAGTAAAAGGCCTGGGGCAAAAAGCGGGCAACGTTAATGGAATTAGCCGAGGTGAGCGTGAGTTTTTGGTTCAAAGCCTGGTCGAGAAAGGCGCTTTTCACCAGGCGCTGACAATCGTCGAAAGTGCCATCGATTTCCAGCGCGCTTATATTTTGACCCAAAGTGGTAAACTGCACTTCCTGAATGGCACTCACCTTTCCTTTGGGATAAAGCACATACACATGAATACCTTCCACCCCGAGGAAACCATTGGCCACGGCGCTTCCCGTATCACCGCTTGTAGCTACCAGCACGTTTACTTTTTTGTCCGACTTTTCGAGAAAATACGCCAGCAAACGGGCCATGAAACGGGCCCCAACATCTTTGAACGCCAGCGTAGGCCCATGAAAAAGCTCCAAACTGTAAATGTTTTGTTGAACAGGTACCAGGGGGCAATCGAAATTCAGGGCATCGTAAACCAGTGCTTTCAAACGGGCATGTTCCACATCATCGCCAAAGAATTTCAGGGCCACTTCGTAAGCGATTTCCTGAAACGAAAGTTGTGGCAATCTCTTGAAAAAAGCAGCATCAAAGGCATTGATATTCTCTGGCATAAACAGGCCATTGTCATCGGCAAGTCCTTTGGTAACGGCATGTTTCAGATCGACCGGTGCGACCTTATGATTGGTACTGTAATAATTCATGGATGCGTGGTTTTAGGTAGCATTCAGGGAACAAAGATAAAAATTTGACACAAGGTACAAGGCTGCACTTTTAGTTTGTAACAAACAACAGGAAGATGATAAACAATTGTTAACAGGAAAAAGTCATTGGTCATTGGTCATCAGATTCAAGACAATAGATATAAGACTTACTCTGGAATAGTAAACCTTATTGGTGATGATGCAGGATAATGCCCGCAACGCACAACATCAGTCTAATGTTCTTTTCTTTCCAACCGACCATTGTAGCACTTTCAAAATTGTAATACAATGAAAAAGTGTTACTTTCGATGGCAAAGAGGTGGATACCAAAAAGATGATTTTAACGAAATAATTTTTGAAGGATGAGACCCATAATTAGCAAGCACAAGATTCTGATCCTGTTTCCTTTGTTCATGTGTACTTTGTTTGCAAAAGCACAGTTTCCCAACAAAGATGGACGCTGGTTTTTACGCACTTTCTCTCCAAGTGGCTATTCTTATTGTGAAAATCCTGTTATAGTTGAGAAAGACACCATTATTGGCGAACATACTTATTCCATCATGAAAGTTGATTTTGCACGATGTGCCTACCGTTCTGATTCATTGAAGGTTTATGCCATGATGTTGTTTGGTGATTTTCGGGAAGAATTCCTGATTTATGATTTTGGCTTACAAAAAGGGGATACCATTCAACTTTTGCAAGCTGAATCACCATGGGGCGAAAAATTGGATACAGTTTTTTATCGAGTTCTTATAACAGAGAAGATTGGAGTTTATAATCAATTAAAAAATCGAATTGAATTAGTAGGAATTGGTTACAATCGTACTAATTTATTTGAGGAATGGATTGAAGACATTGGAAGCCTTTCGACTCCTTTTTATCCGATTTTCTTTACTAAACATGAAATAGTTTATCAGGTTTATTGCTATAAAGAAGCCATGAAGAACATTTATGGTGCTTGTTCATTAACAAGTGCAGAACAAACCGCTTTGCAACAAAACAATTCCGTTTTTATCAACTGCAACAATGAACTTATCTTTTCACTTGATGAACAAGTGAGTTATAAGTTGAGCATTCTAGCTATAGATGGAAAAACATGTTACATGGATCATCATTTTTGCGAACAGCAATTAAACGTATCCTTTTTAAAACCCGGAACTTATATTTGCCTGCTCGATAATGGGAATCATCAAACAACTTATAAGTTTTCTATCTATTGACAAAGCCCCATAGGGATGAAATCCTTTCAACTTAATGACTATTGACTTAATGACTATTGACTTAATGACTTTTTCCTATTTCATATCCCCAGCAACGCCTTGATAAACTCATTGCCTTTTAACAAGCCATAACTTCCGGCTTTGGCGCTTTCTTCATCGTATTTTTCAACTCCATCGGGGTTTTCACCGGGCCGATAAATGATAAAAGGGATGGCATCGTGGGTATGGGTGCGCAATTCGCAGGGGGTTGGATGATCGGGCAAAAGACCAATGGCCAGGGGCTCCTCCATTTGTGCCGCGGCTTCGACGATGGGCTTCACTACCCGTTCATCGAGGTATTCAATGGTGCGGGTTTTCAATTCCACATCACCCTCGTGACCGGCTTCATCGCTGGCTTCGATATGCAGGTATACCAGATCGGCACCGTTTTTCAGCGCATCGATGGCTGCCTGTGCCTTGCCTTCGTAGTTGGTATCGTACAAACCGGTTGCTCCATCTACTTTCAGCACAACCATGCCAGCATACACGCCAATGCCCTGGATCAGGTCTACCGCCGAAATCACAGCCGATTTTTCAATGCCATACATTTCTTTCAGGGTGGGCATTTTGGGTTTGTTCCCCGGCGACCAAGGCCAGATGGAATTGGCCATGTCCTTGCCTGCTGCTTTTCGCTGTTGGTTGATCGGGTGATTTTCCAGCAAACCCTGCGATTTCAGGATCAGCTCATTCAGCAAGCCGGCCGTTTCATTGGCAGCCGCTTCTTTGGCTTCGATCATCACCTGCTGAAAGGGAGTGCCCGGCACATCGTGCGGCGGTGTGCATTTCAAATGCTTGTTGCCCCCTTTGATCACCAACAGGTGACGGTACGAAACACCGGTATGGAAACGGATGCTATCGGAGCCCAGTTCCTTGTTCAAATATTGGATGAGTTCATTGGCTTCGGTGGTGGAAATGTGACCGGCCGAATGGTTTTTGATCTTGCCGTTTTCAAGGCAGATGAGGTTACAGCGCAAGCCCAGGTCACCTTCCTGAATGTCAACACCCATGCTGGCTGCCTCAAGCACTCCGCGGCCATCGTACACTTTGTGCACATCGTAACCCATTACACCCATGTTGGCTATTTCGCTACCGGCAGGCATGTCGGGCGGAACCGTGACCAATAAACCATTCCGGCCTTTCCGGGCCAATTCGTCAATATGGGGGGTATTGGCTACCATCAAAGGAGTTTTTCCACCCAGTTTTGTAATGGGTAAATCGGCCATGCCGTCGCCTAAAATAATGATGTGTTTCATATTTTAAAAGTAAGAAGTCATTAGTCATTAAGTCATTAGTCTATTTGATATAATCCTCAATAAGTGTTTGATACAATTCCCCATAAGGGTTTACTAAAAATCCTTCGAGGGATTT
>JAFGVJ010000170.1 GCA_016938055.1 Prolixibacteraceae bacterium | reverse complement strand
CCTTCGTTTTTGTATGCCGAAACAAATTTCGAAAAATACAAGGCATAAGCATCAAGGTATCGATCTTCCATGATGAACTGGTCCACCATTTCTTCGCCTTGCTTTTCTTCGGGAAGGTCGTTTACCCTTTTGTCGCTTCGGCAGGCATAATGGCCGTTGGTTTTCATCCAAAGCGGCGGGCACCAGGGAGAAGCAAAAATCTTCAGTTCGGGATGGTATTCCATTGCTTTTTTAATGTAGGGAATAAGTCTTTGTTGATCCCGTTCGATGGAGAAATTTTCCATCAAAAAATCGCCGGGCGTTTCGTTATGGCTATACCAGTCAACTGAATAATCGTTGGCGCCTATGGGTATCCTGTAAATGCTAAACCTGCACCCAGTTTCCATGTCGAAGAGCGAGGCAAACACCTTTTCTCGCTCATCCTTACCAAGGGTTTGCAAAACTTCCCAGCCCATTTCATTGAAACATCCCCCGAATCCATCGATCGTTTGCATCGGTTGATCAATTAGAATTTCAACCTTTACAGGGTTCACCTTTTCTGTTGATGGAAATGAACCACTAATTGATTGCTCATTCCAGTATTTTTCCTGGTTGGTTTCAATAATTTTTTGAACACTGAATGTTTGATTGCTTTTCTGACCACAAGCAACCATAAGGATCGATAAACATGCAAATACCAAATATTTCATCACCATCACTTTTATGAGACATTCGTTAGATTTTAGGCACATACATTAAAAAATGAAAGGAACCCTGATCGTCAGGGTGAGTTCCACCCTTCAAAAAATAAATGTCATTATTGATGGATGAAATTAATGTTTTCCCTGTGTAACTTTTCACACATTGAACAATTTTTTCAAGCTTTATTTTTGTCCCCGAGATAAAGATGATCGTCTTCGAATAAACCATCATATAGAGAGACAGATGAAACGGGCATGGCCCGATCGAAGATGTAGTTTTAAATACAGTCTATAAACGGCAAATTAATACAGCTATACAGGAATGAAAATCGCAATAATCGTAATAAGTACACTTGTTGTACTGTTGATCGCCTTTCGATGGTTCGCCATGCGGAAAATAAAAAGTACGCCTATGGTGGCCGATCATCCCAATGTGATCACACTCACCGATAAAAACTTTCAGCAGCAGACCAAAAACAAGCTTGTGCTGGTCGATTTCTGGGCCGAATGGTGTGCACCCTGCAGGTTAATGGCTCCGATTCTGAACGAGGTCGCCTCGGAATTAACCGGGAATGCCCGTGTAGGAAAAGTGAATGTTGAACAGTACCAAACCCTGGCCCAAAAGTTTAAAATCAGGGGAATTCCTACCATGATTTTATTCAAAGATGGAAAAGAAGTGAACCGTTTTGTAGGTGTTAAGACGAAAGAGTTTTTGTTGAAACAGATTATGGCCTCCCCAACCCCTCCCAAAGAGGGGCTTTAACTCACCAAAACATACTCCATGATGTTGAATAAAGTACAGTGAAAAAAGATTTAAACATTAAATGAAACTTAAAAAATTAGATAAATGAACGAAAACAACAATAACGCAGTCGCCCAAACTCCCTCCCTTGGGGAGGGTTGGGGTGGGCAGGAAGTTGTCCTCATCATAGGTGGCGTTGCAGCAGGCGCAACAGCTGCAGCCAAAGCACGGCGTATTTCACCAACGGCAAAAATCATTATGCTCGAGGGAGGGCCCGACATTTCGTTTGCCAACTGTGGCCTGCCTTATTACATTGGCGGCGACATCAAAAGCCGGTCTAAACTGATTTTGCAGAGCCCCGAAAGTTTCAATGAACAATATGGTGTTGAAGTTCATACCAACACGGTGGTCTCTTCAATCGATCGGAATGCTTATGTGGTCACAGCCCTCGACACCCGCAGCGGTGAAGCTACAACCTTTGCATATACCAAGCTGATTCTGGCTCAGGGAGGCCGTCCGGTGAAGCCAAACCTGCCCGGAGCAAACCAGGACCATGTCTTTACACTGTGGACCCTCGACGATATGGATAAAATTACCAATCACCTTAACGAGAAAAATCCAAAGAAAGCTGTTGTTGTAGGTGGTGGATTTATCGGTCTCGAGATGGTCGAAGCCCTGGTAAAACGGGGACTCGAAGTAAGTGTCGTGGAAATGATGCCTCACGTGATGGCCCTGATGGAAGCCGAAATGGCCGGTTTTATTGAAAACGAACTTCTCTCTTACGGGGTGAACATTCACACCAATGCAGGTGTCACCGAGATTGGCAACAAAAACGTGAAGCTCGACAATGGCAAAATATTGGATGCCGACATGGTGCTGCTTTCCATTGGCGTTCGGCCAACCTTGCAACTGGCTCAGGAAACCGGCCTTGAAATTGGTGAAGCCGGTGGTTTGCTGGTGAACGAACACTTGCAAACTTCCGATCCCGATATTTATGCAGCCGGCGATATGGTGGAAATTGAAAACCGTGTGAATGGCCGCAAAGTGCGCATCCCGCTTGCAGGACCTGCCAACCGTCAGGGGCGTATCGCTGCCGAGAATGCCCTGGGTGGAAAACATGCCTACAAAGGGTCCATTGGAACATCGGTGGTTCGTGTGTTCGAAGCCGTAGCCGGCATCACCGGACTCTCTTTAAAACAAGCCCGTGCCCTGGGTATCGATGCCGATGCGGTGGTGGTGCACAAAGAACACCATACTTCGTACTACCCCGGAGCCGAAACCGTTACGGTGCAATTGGTATACGATCGTGAAACGGGTGTGGTATTAGGTGGTCAGACTGCCGGTTACAAAGGAGCCGACAAACGCCTCGACGTGATTGCCACTGCTACGGCAGCCAAGCTAACAGTGAGCGATCTGGCCGATATCGACTTTGCTTACTCGCCACCAATCGGGACTGCCAACGATGCCATGAACATGGCTGCCTATGCTGCCGAAAACCGGATTTCGGGTTTCAGCCCTTCGGTTTCAGTTTCGGAACTCGATGCCTTTATTGAAGGAAAGCAACCTGTTTTTGTAGATGTTCGTGACATTTTTGCCTATGAAAAGACCCATGTTGAAGGAGCGCTACACATTCCACTGGAAATTTTGCAGGACCAATTGAGCACTATCCCGAACGATCGTTTGATCCTAATTTATGACGAACACGGGAAAAAAGGGCATCAGGCATTACGTACTTTGCTGGGAGCTGGTTTTATGCATGTTGTAAACATTTCGGGTGGTCATACTTCATTGCAGCGCCATGCCCGAACTACTGGCTTCAAAAATCTGCAACTGGCATTGTTGCCTGTCGAAAACAAAACCATTGAAGCAGAAGAGAAAGAAAATGATAAGGTTAAAGCAAGCAGCCCTAAGGATGATCAATCACCAGTAATCGTTGATGTACGAACACCTGAAGAATTCCGGATGGGAGCTGTTCCCGACGCCATTAACATTCCCCTGGATGAATTGATGTATCGTTTTGAAGAACTGGGTGAAAATCCTGCACGTGAGATTGTGGTTTATTGTGCTACCGGAGCTCGTTCGG
>JAFGVJ010000169.1 GCA_016938055.1 Prolixibacteraceae bacterium | reverse complement strand
TCAACCTTCCGGCTGTTCATGCGTTCGCCATAAGGAGGATTGATGATGAGCATGCCCCCTGCAGGCTGAGGCTCGTAGCCGGCAAAATCTTTTTCGCCAAATTCGATGGATTTCAGTACACCGGCACTCTTGGCATTTTTCTCAGCCACTTTAATGCTCAGCGCTGAAAAATCGGTTGCAAATATTTTGTGTTCAAATGAACGTTCGTAATCGTCGTTGTATACTTTTTCAAGCAAATCCTGATCGAAATCCTTCCATGTTTCGAAGGCAAACTCCTGCCGGAAAATACCCGGGGGAATGTTCCTGGCAATCAATGCGGCTTCAATGGGGATGGTACCCGAACCGCACATGGTATCGTAAAAGTCGCACTGACCCTTCCAGCCGGCAATTTTAAGTAAACCGGCAGCCAGCACTTCACTCATGGAAGCTTCGTTCTGCCCCACCCGATAACCCCGCTTGTGCAATGATTCTCCGGAACTGTCGAGTGAGAGGGTGACCATGTCGGCCGAAGCATGCACGTTGATGCGAAAATCGGGATGGTCGGTATTCACCGATGGACGCTTGTCAAACTTGCTGCGAAAACGATCCACGATGGCATCCTTGGTTTTGAGGCTCACGAACATGGAGTTGTTGAAAGCTTCGGAATTCACGGTGCTGTTGATGGCAAATGTTTGGTTCACATCAAAATAATCTTCCCAGGGCATTTTGTAAACCCCCTGGTAAAGGTCATTGGTACTTTTCACATTGATTTCGCCAATGATGCGCAGGACGCGCAAGGCGGTACGGCAACAAAAATTGGCCCGGTACAGCAATTCTTTCGAACCGGAGAACTTGACGCCCCTGGTTACCACTTCCACATCGGAAGCTCCCAATTCTTCCAGTTCAGTTTTCAAAACTTCTTCGAGCCCATCGAAGGTTTTGGCCAGCATTTGATAATGTTCAGCACTCATGCTTTCAATTTAATTCCATCTTTTCAGTGCCCAAATATCTGCATTTATTTTGTTTATCCATATGAATTTGTCATGCATTGACCAAAAAAAGAAAGAACCGCTCTTTCAAAAAAACGGTTCCTGTAATACTTTCCAATGATCTGTCAGTTTCCTGAACGCTTATTCATTTACTCAAATCCCTGCTCCATCGGCAAACTTCAGGCCCTTGGGTTTGAATTGTACCACCTTGGAATAAGGGGGTAAATCGTTGGTCACCCAAACGTTACCACCAATCACGGAACCTTTACCAATGGTAATGCGTCCCAAAATGGTGGCCTGAGCATAAATAATCACATCGTCTTCGAGAATGGGATGCCGCGGGATGCCCTTGATGGGATTCCCCTGCTCGTCGAGCGGAAAACTTTTGGCACCCAGGGTCACCCCTTGATAAAGCTTCACATTATTGCCAATGATACAGGTAGCGCCTATCACCGTTCCCGTTCCATGGTCGATGGTAAAGGACTCCCCGATTTCGGCCCGGGGATGAATGTCAATGCCCGTTTCGGAATGGGCCATCTCGGCAATCATGCGCGGGATCAACGGCACTTCCTGCTTCAACAATTCATGGGCAATGCGGTAACTCGAAATGGCCCTGATGGCCGGATAGCAGAAGATGACCTCTCCCTTGCTCTTGGCAGCCGGGTCGCCCAGGAAGGCAGCGTCCACATCGGCAGCCAGTTTTCGGCGCAACTCGGGCAATGTAGCAATAAAGGTAGCTGCAGTTGACCGGGCACAATTCATTTTTCCCAGTACATCGGGCTCGGCTTCGTTTCTTTCGATGCAATTGAAGCACAAACCGGCCAGGATCTGATCGCTCAGCATTTCAAACAATTCATCGACGTAAACACCCATGTAATAGTTGATGGAAACCGGATCGAGCGTTGTATTGCCAAAGTATCCTGGAAACAAAATTTCCCTGATTTTATTCACAATGACGCCCATTTTTTCGATGGAAACCGAGGGTTCACCCAAACGGTGTTCGTGACATACTTTTCCGTACGATTCCTTCTGTGAAAGTCCGTTTACAGCCTTTTGCAAGGTTTCGGCAATGTGCTGGTCATTAAATGTTGACATCGGTTTGATATAATGGAGTACTTAAATAACGTTCGCCGGTATCGCAGACTATGGTGACAATGGTTTTCCCTTTGTTTTCGGGACGACTGGCAATTTCAAGTGCCGCAAACACATTGGCGCCCGACGACATTCCGGACAAAATGCCTTCCTCTACTGCCAAACGGCGCGCGTAGGTAAAAGCCACTTCGTTTTCGACCTTGTAAATTTCATCAATAATTTTGGTATTCAAAATTTTAGGGATAAAACCTGCCCCAATGCCCTGAATTTTATGGGGACCTGGCTGACCACCGCTAATCACGGGCGAATCGGCTGGTTCAACCACCACGGAAAGTACTCCTGATTTTTGTTGTTTCAGAAATTCAGAAACCCCGGTAATGGTACCGCCTGTACCAGCCCCTGCCACAAAAATATCAACCTGACCATCGGTATCGTTCCAAATTTCCGGTCCGGTAGTTTTGCGGTGATATTCCACATTGGCTTCGTTTTCGAACTGCATGGGTATAAAAGCCTGTTTTTCGGCAGCAGCCAGTTCCCGAGCCATAGCAATAGCAGCTTTCATACCACCACTGGCCGGAGTCAGTACCAGTTCGGCACCATAGGCTTTCAGGATTGCACGGCGTTCGGGCGACATGCTCTCGGGCATGACCAGTTTCAAGCGGTAACCTTTTACGGCACAAATCATGGCTAAACCTATACCCGTATTGCCACTGGTAGGCTCAATAATCACGGTTTGATCAGTGATTAGCCCATCGCGCTCGGCGGCTTCGATCATGGCAATGGCCAAACGGTCTTTGACCGAACCTCCCGGATTCATGCTCTCCAGTTTCACATAAACTGTTGCATCAATTCCGGCGCTCATGCGTTGCAATTTGACCAATGGAGTACCACCAATCAATTGCGAAATGTTATTCACTTTACTCATAAGAAACTAGTTATAGATTAAAAAATGGTTTTGCAGAAAATAAAAAAGAAAATTGGAGCCTGTTAGAGGCCACAACAACAGCAGCAACAACGAACTGCGTTGAAAGAAGAAACGATGCTATGGAAGTAATTCTTCATGCTTGTTTGTTAAAAGAGACGTAATAATCTGAAAAAAATTTCAGAAATACAAATCATACTTCAAAGAATGCCAAAAGCACAAAAATTGTTCACAGAAAGTTTAAAAAACCTTTCCATGACTGAAGTCTCGTTTTGTTTCAATGCTTTTTATGGTAGCTCAACACGGCCCATCCATTGAAGAATAAAGCAAATCCACCCAAAGCGGCAAAATGCCAGCGCAGATCGTAAAAAGTACTGCCCTTCAAAAAGATAAAACGCAACACCTCAACCATGTAGCGCAAAGGACTAAACCGGCTAACAGTTTGTGTCCATTCGGGCATGCTGCTCACCGGAGTATACAATCCACTCAGAAAAATAAAGGTGATCACAAAGAAAAACATGATGAACATCCCTTGCTGAACGGTGGATGCATAGTTGGATATCATCAGCCCAAAGCCTGAAAAAGCCAGTGTAAATACCGCTGCAAAAAGATAAATGAGCGCGTAAGAACCCACCGAAATCATGCCGTAAAAAAGCCAGGCCACGAAAAAACAAATGCTCAGCACCAGGAAACCAATGATCCAGTATGGGATCAATTTTGACAAGATGAGGGTCAAACGGTTCACCGGGGTCACATTCATCTGCTCAATGGTCCCCTTCTCCTTCTCCCCTACAATGTTCAGGGCTGGTAAAAAACCGGTAATCATGGCTAAAATCATCATCATGATGGCCGGAATCATGGTGTACTTGTATTCCAGCAGAGGATTAAAATTGAAACGGGGTACAACTTCCAGCACCTGTGCGTTGTGCATCCCGCTGCTCATCCATTCTTCCCTTATTTCCGAGGCATATTCATTCAC
>JAFGVJ010000168.1 GCA_016938055.1 Prolixibacteraceae bacterium | reverse complement strand
TTGTTGAAGGTTTTACTGCCATGAATTAATTTTTTCAAATGTAACAATTGTGACAACTTAAAGGATGCTGAAAATCTAGTTTTGTTGCTGAAAAAAAACAAGGAGATGATCAGAGAAATTGTCAAAATAGATGAAGATTTGTGCAACGGATGTGGATTGTGCGTGCCCAATTGCCACGAAGGAGCCCTGCAAATCATCGACCATAAGGCACGCTTAATCAGTGACCTGATGTGCGACGGGCTGGGGGCCTGTCTGGGTCATTGTCCCGAAGGGGCCATTACCATCGAACAGCGCGAAGCAAGGCCCTACAACGAAACCGAAGTGATTACTGAAATGGTGAAAAAGGGAAAGAACACGGTACTGGCCCATTTGAAACACCTGAACGATCACAACGAAACAGGGTTTTTGCAGGAAGGCCTTCACTACCTGAAAGCCAATACAGATAAGCTGTCGTTCGATGTCGAGGATCTCATCGACGAGCTGTACGAAAGTAAACCAGTTGCAACAGAAGGCTGTGCCACCGGCGGCTGCCCCGGTTCAAAACCAGTGAGTTTTCAATCCCCCGGGGTTTTCCTGGCCGGAGGGATTCAACAACAAGCATCGGCGCTTGAGCAATGGCCTGTTCAGTTGCACCTCATCAACCCGATGGCTGCTTATCTGAAAGCGGCCGACCTGCTCATTGCTGCCGATTGTTCAGCCTTTGCCATGGGCGACTTTCACACGAAATGGCTGAAAGGTAAAAAACTGGTCATCGCCTGCCCGAAACTTGATTCAGGAGCCGAAAGTTATATCAACAAAATTGCCACGATGATAGATGAAGCCAAGGTAAACACCATTACCGTGATGATGATGGAAGTTCCCTGTTGCGGTGGTCTGCTCAGACTGGTAAAAGAAGCTCAAACCATGACTTACCGGAAGGTACCGGTAAAAACCATTGTAGTAAGCATAAAAGGTAAAATACTCAGTGAAGCATGGGTGTAAATATCAACACTTTCGAACCATGTACGAAATGATGGATGCGATAGGGGTATTGGTTTGAAGGAACACTTGTTTTTTGGGGGTTTATTCAATTAGGGAGAAAAGAAACCCGCGTATTCCAATGTGGAGCGCGGGTTTTCTTATACTCAATTTTAAGAGTTTATGATAGGAAGAACAGGAAGCGAAAGATTTGCAGAAACAGTGAACATTCATAGAGTCCAGTTGTATCATTCTCATAATTTCACCTAAATTTGTCCTTTTCAAAAACAGAAATTTATGTACCAATTATTCATAAGCGGACAAGAAATCTTGCTGGTTTTAGCCTTGGCCTTGTTATTTTTCGGTGCCAAATCGATTCCTGAAATAGCCCGGATGATGGGGAAAGGTGTCAGGGAATTCCGCAAAGCGACCAACGAAATCCAGCGCGAATTCGACGATGCCTCATCGGGTGTAAAAAAAAATATCCATGAGGTGAACAACACCCTCACCAAAGAAACCGACGAAATCAAAGACAACATCGATAAAAACACACAAATCTGATGGATCATAGCCTTTTGATGAACCTGATCAGTCTGGCCGGAGGTATACTCCTGCTGGTACTCAGCGGCGATTACCTGGTGAAAGGCAGTGTGGCCATTGCCAACCATTTTAAAGTTTCCTCGTTGGTGATTGGTTTAACCGTGGTGGCTTTTGGCACTTCGGCACCCGAGCTGATTGTGAGCCTCGATGCTGCCATCACCGGCCACCCCGAAATTGCCCTGGGGAACGTGATTGGGTCCAACATTGCCAACATTGCCCTGGTGCTGGCCTTAACGGTCATCATTTTGCCCATGCCTGTGACACAGCAAACCATCAAACGCAGTTGGCCCATCATGTTTGCTTCGGGAGTCATTTTGTATGGTTTCATGACCAACAACCTCATTGGGCGGAACGAAGGCATTTTCATGTTTGTCTTGCTGATCCTGTTCATCATCAGCTCCATGAAAAGTGCCAAAAGATTTCCCGAGAAAATCAATGTCCCGAAACCGGATAACAGGTTCAAAATTTGGGTCTATTTTTTGTTTGTGGTGCTGGCTTCGGCTGGATTAGCCGTGGGATCAAGGTTTTTGGTCAATGGAGCTTCTGGTCTGGCACAGGTGCTGGGCGTCAGTGAGCGCATCATCTCCATCACCATCGTGGCCTTTGGTACCAGCGTGCCCGAGCTGACTGCTTCCATCATTGCCGCGTTCAAAAAGGAAACCGACATCTCGGTAGGAAACATCGTGGGATCGAACATTTTCAACGTTTTTGCGGTCATCGGCATTACTTCAGGGATACATTCCATTGCCTTTAACTTCAGTGATTTCAGGATCGACCTGAATTTCATGATGATGTTTTATGTTTTGCTGTTCCTGGCCATGGTGCCCTTGCGCACCATGATGAAACAAAAAAACCTGTCGTTGAAAACCCGTTACAATCAGTTAAGCGAAGGAAAAATTTCAAGAACAGCCGGTTTTGTGATGGTCACCTTGTATGTTTTGTATATTTTCATGCTCTTTAAATCCTAAACCTTGATCAAAGCCCATAACATCACCAAATCGTTCGGATCGCTGCAAGTACTGAAAAACATCGACCTCAGCATCGAAGCCGGTAAAGTGGTATCCATTGTAGGCGCCAGCGGTGCCGGTAAAACCACCCTGCTGCAAATACTGGGAACCCTGAGTCAACCCGATGCCGGCTCCTTGTTCATTGACGGTAAAGACCCGCTGAAATTCAACGAAAAAGAACTCGCTGCATTCCGGAATCAGACCATTGGCTTTGTCTTCCAGTTTCATCACCTGCTACCCGAGTTTACAGCGCTCGAAAATGTGTGCCTTCCGGGTTTCATTGCAGGAAATGCCCGGAAAGAAGTAGAAAAGCGTGCGGCTGAATTATTGAATTTTCTGGGCCTGTCCAATCGCCTGACCCATAAACCCAGTGAATTGTCGGGTGGGGAAAAACAAAGGGTAGCCGTAGCCCGGGCCCTGATTAACCAGCCCGCGGTGATCTTTGCCGATGAGCCTACTGGCAACCTCGACAGCAAAAACCAGCAGGAAATGCACGATTTGTTTTTCTCCCTCCGTGATCAGTTTAACCTCACCCTGGTGATTGTGACCCACGATAAGAAATTTGCTGACATGAGCGATGTGATTTTTGAAATCAGTGATGGGGTGATCCTCACATAAACTTCTCGCTATGAAAGCATGGAAGATAAAATCAATGACCACCGCTGAACTGCATGAAATCAAACTGCTCCTCGATGAAAAATTCGAACAATACAACAAGCCGGGCTTCATCATCGACGATCCGGTTAGCATTCCACACCAGTTCGATCAAAAAGAGGACATTGAGATTGCAGGTTTTTTAACTGCCACCATCGCTTGGGGCCAGCGCAAAAGCATCATCAACAATGCCGAAAAAATGATGAAATGGATGGGCTACTTTCCCCATGAATTTGTGCTGAATGCCAACAACAATGACCTGAAAGCCTTCGAAAAATTTGTACACCGCACCTTTAACGGCATCGACGCGGTTTTCTTCCTGAAAGCCCTCAAGCATATTTACACCAGGCATGGTGGTCTTGAAAGTGTTTTCACCAATGGGTTCACCCAAAACGCTACTTTGCAGGGAACACTGGTGTATTTCAGAACAATTTTTCTGGAAGCCGAACATGCCACCCGAAGCGAGAAACATGTGGCCAATGTACTGAAACAATCAACCGGGAAACGCCTGTGCATGTACCTGCGCTGGATGGTGAGGAACGATGGCAGTGGCATTGACTTTGGCCTTTGGAAGGGCATTCCGGCTTCGGCGCTGATGCTTCCCCTGGATGTGCACACCGGAACCATCTCGCGCAAACTGGGCCTGCTCACCCGGAAACAAAACGACTGGCAGGCGGTGGAAGAAGTCACCCAACAGCTGCGCATTTTTGATCCCAACGACCCGGTAAAATACGATTTTGCCCTGTTTGGCATGGGGGTGAACAAGGTGATGTAATGTCCATGAACAATTGCCCGGGTGAAAATGGATATCGTTCAATCCGACTGCTGGCGCCAGCAAGGAACCATCAAAGGTGTGAACGCTTGATTGATCCCGTTCTGCCCAACATGGCAAAAAGTTGCAGAAAAGGAACATGTTTTTCGTTTTGTGCATCGTGCAGGACCTGTAAAATCTTTTAAAGTAGAAAAATATTCGCGTTGTTACCTGTCAAAACGTTTTTTTGCTTTCAACACGTCGTGTAATGAGTGTAAAAAGCTTTTTCACAGCTCAACACGCGTGTTGTTGGCTGCAAAAAACTTTTTTCAGCAATTGTTCTGCGTGTTGGGAGCAAAAAATTAATTTTCAGGCTTCAAGCGGAAAATACATCAATGAAAATGAATTTTACAGGTCTCAACAAGCGTTGCGACGAACTTTTGAGCAATTGTAGGAACTCAGTCGGTAATATGTTTCAATTGATGAAGGAGGCCAACCTCCGAACCCGGCCACTGCTGTCCGGCCAGGGCTGGCACTACCATCGAATGAGAGCATTTCGTGGCCGGATGATTCTTGTATCCATCTTTCTAACCCCCACCTGAAGGTGGGGGCTATTCAAAAAGACTACCCCTTTCGACCTTTCGCTATTGACCAATGACCATTGATTTTTCCCCTTTTTCGCATTCTTGGTCCTATTGAACCATGCTACCAAAATAATGCTTTGGCCCTGAGAAATAAGGGGTCTCTTGTTCCATTGCTGGCAATGAATTGCCCCGGCCTTCAGGCCGGGGTGAGCGAACAATACAAAATACAACCCCCGCCACGGCAACCCCTCCAAAAGAGGAACACAGCTCCCTGGCGAGGCTGCACACTGTTAGTTATGGGTTGGAATGCCAGCCCTTTGGACCCGGGCAAAAGCTCATCCAGCATCCGCCTCGGCGAGCTAGGCGACCGGCACAGTCTGAGAGTTTGAAAATGGTCTCGACGAGCTCGACTATCAGACATTAGCTATCAGCCAATGGCATTAGGCAGTGGCAGCATCTTCAAATCGTCACATCTTCAAATCGTCACATCTTCAAATTGTCACATTGTCGAATTTACAAATTGTCACATCGTTAAAAATTCTGCCTATTTTTGACCATGCCCAACAATTATTTTCAGTTTAAACAATTCAGGATTGAACAAGCACACGCGGCCATGAAGGTGGGAACCGACGGGGTACTGCTGGGGAGCTGGTTCGATGTTAGCAGGGCCTCGCGTATCCTCGACATAGGAACCGGTACCGGACTCATTGCCCTGATGGCGGCACAACGTTGCCAGGCTACCATCGAGGCCATCGATATTGACGAAGATGCCATCAAGGACGCTGCCTTCAATTTCAGCCAGTCGCCCTGGACCAGTCGCCTTCGCGCACATTGGGTATCGCTGGGAACTTACGCCCTGCAGTTTCCTGAGAAATTCGATGCCATCGTGAGCAATCCGCCTTTCTTTGTCAATGGAAAACCTTCGGACAATCAACAAAAAGCCGTGGCCAAACATACCGGCACGCTCACTTATGCCGAGCTGCTCAGGGGCGTTGCTGCACTGTTGCAGCCCGATGGAACCTTCAGCGCCATCCTTCCTGCATCATCACTCCCATTATTCAAAGCTGAGGCGGCCCACTACCGGCTCTTTCAGTCGAAGCTGGTTATGGTCAAACCCAAACCATCGAAAGAGGTGTCAAGGGTGCTGATTGAAATGAAATTTGAAGTCTTCAGTGAAAAAACGGAAGCACTCACCCTCGAAACCGAAACACACCATGAATACAGCCCGGAGTGCATCAACTTGTTCAGGGATTTCTATTTGAAGCTGTAAGACAATTGGTTGAGGTAATAAAGACGGAAAACCGAAGACGGAAGACAGCAGCAGCAGGACCAGGACCGAAGCCTTGGCGAGCTAGACCAGTAGGCAGTAGCAGTAAGCAGTGACAGTAGGCAGTGGCAGCATCTTCAAATCATCACATCTTCAAATCATCACATTAATGCTTTGGCAGCATTCTCAACCTTAACTTTTCGTGAAAAAATCCACCCCGTTTGTTACACCCTGTTTCAAAAAATATAATTTTGCGCATCCGACCACCAAGCGATGATGCGTGTAGGTTCAACCTCCAACCACAACACCATTGGCGCGCCGGACGAATCATAGATTTAGTTTGGTATGGATCCAATCTTCAAACCCAAGTTTTTTTCTGTCTTAAAGACAGGCATCACTAAAAAGCAACTCGTATCCGACTCGATGGCTGGAGTTGTTGTTGGCATTGTAGCCCTGCCCCTGGCCATTGCTTTTGCCGTAGCGTCGGGGGTATCGCCCGATAAAGGCCTCATCACGGCAGTAGTGGCAGGCTTCCTGATTTCGTTTTTGGGAGGTAGCCGCGTACAAATTGGCGGTCCCACCGGTGCCTTCATCGTCATTGTGTACGGGATTATCCAGCAGTACGGCATCGACGGGCTGATCATTTCCACCATCATGGCCGGTTTTTTACTGGTGATTTTTGGCTTGCTCAGGCTGGGATCCCTGCTCAAATTCATACCGCATCCGTTGATTGTGGGCTTTACCAGCGGTATTGCGCTGGTGATTTTTTCGACCCAGATCAAAGATGCCCTGGGACTGAATATTGAAAGCGTTCCGGCCGAATTTGTTGGAAAGTGGCACAGCTATTTCACCAACCTCCACAGCATCAACTATACGGCGCTGATCATTACCATCGTCACCATCCTGATCATGGTGTATTCAAAAAAGCTGATCAGGAAGATTCCCGGGTCGTTCATTGCCATTGTGGTGTTAACGCTGGTGGTCCAACTGGCCGGCCTTGAGGTGACCACCATATCCACCTTTTTTGGTGAGATCCCCAACAAATTTGAACTGACCCTGCCTCATTTCGAATTGAGCCAGTTGCAACATTACTTTGCACCGGCGCTTACCATTGCCTTGCTGGGCGCCATCGAATCCTTGCTATCGGCAGTCGTTTCCGACGGGATGATCAGCGGCAATCACCGTTCCAATACCGAATTGATTGCTCAGGGCATTGCCAACATTGTGACCCCGTTTTTTGGCGGTATTCCTGCTACCGGAGCCATTGCCCGTACCGCCACCAATGTTAAGAACGGAGGCCGCACGCCCCTTGCCGGTATGATCCATGCCATTACCCTCCTGCTCATCATGCTGTTTTTTGG
>JAFGVJ010000167.1 GCA_016938055.1 Prolixibacteraceae bacterium | reverse complement strand
TAGGCATTGTTCAGACGTTCGCGCTCCAGGGCCAGGGCCTGACTGTCGATGTCGCCATCGGAAAAACGGGCGCGGGTAATTTCGAAACTCTTCTCGGCCACCAGCACGTTTTTTTCGAGCAGTTGCAATCGTTTCAGGCTGCTGTTCAGGTCAGCCACCAGGTTTTTCACCTCGGTTTCGATGTTACGCATCAAAGCCTCCTGCTCGTACAGATTGCGCTGCAAACGAGCTTCAGCGGCATTTACCAGGGCCCGGTTCTCACCCCAGTCGATGATGGGAATGTTGATGGAGACTCCAATGCCAAAATTCCCCGGACGCTCCTGAAAATCGCTGTAGGAATTCGAAACCGATTGCGACAGTTGGGTACCAATCACAGAATTGTTTACACCAATTTTCTCATAATAGGCATTCAGGTCGCCACTGACCATGCCCTCTGACTTTTGCCGCTTCAGGTTCAGCCTGGTCAGTTCTATCTGTATCTCCTGCTCCCTGATTTCCTGCCGGTTTTGCAGCGCCAGTGAAACAGCATGCACCGGATCGACCACCACCAACTGGTATTCCATCGAATTGGAAATGATCACACTGTCGTTCAGGCCAATCCCGATGATGCGTTTGAAGGAGTTTTGTGCATCGTACTGGTCAACCAGCGCCAGATCGTAATTGTTTTGAGCTTCGGCCAAATCCACTTCCATTTGCAGGGCATCCACTTCCCGGATCAAGCCGGCTTCGAATTTCTGTCGGGCAATGTCAAAAGCTTCCTGCTGCCGTTCCAGGTTCAGCCGTGCAATGTCTTCGCGCTTCTGCACCGACAACAGTCGGTAGAAACTGTTGCTCACGTTGTACACCAGGTTCAATTCCTCGCGGCGCAAACGTTTTTGGGATTCCTCGTAGGCCAGTTCGGCGGTTTTAAAGGCCGAACGGATGCGGTTGTATCCATACAAGGCATCGATGGGCTGGGTCAGTCCCAAACGGGTGTTCATGCGCATCCAGCGGGTATCGTCGTTCAAATCGTCGGTGCTGCTCAGTCCCGAGCTCACATAAATGTTTCCATCGGTGGGCAAGGGTTGGTTGATGGTGAGGTTACTGCTGTAAACGGCTTGTTTTACAGAGTAGAAAGTGATCCCGGTGCTGTCCTCAAACTGACGGATGGTTTCGGTATAATTGGGACTCACCAGGTTCAGGTCCACATGGGTACGGAAGCGGCTGGTAGCCGATTTCAGGTTGTACTCTGCAATTTTCAAATCCTGCTTCAGGCTGAGCATCTCCAAACTCTTCATTTTGGCAATGCTGATGCTCTTATCCAGGTCGAGGGTAAAAATTTCAGCTTTTAAAGCAGTACCGAAGCTGAAAAGTAAAACCGTTAGTGCTATGTTTCTTAAGGTATTCATGATCAATATTTTTGGTATTCAAACAAGCTTACAATGAATGGCTGTCGCGTTGGTTGGGTGTATCAGAAAAAATCAGTCCGTCGCGGATATAAATGGTGCGGTGGGCATAGTCGGCTATTTCCTTTTCGTGGGTGATCACAATGATGGTATTCCCCTCGCGGTGCAGCTCATCGAAAAGGGCCATGATTTCCACCCCGGTTTTGGTATCGAGGGCGCCGGTGGGTTCATCTGCCAGCAGGATGCCGGGATTGGACACCAGGGCACGGGCCACGGCCACCCTTTGTCGCTGACCACCACTCAATTCCGAAGGGCGGTGCAACATCCGGTCGGCCAGACCTACCCTATCAAGGGCATTTTTGGCCCGTTCGATTCTTTCGGCTTTGGTAACCCCAGCATACATCAAGGGCAATTCCACGTTGTGCAGGGCACTCATTTTGGGCAGCAGGTTAAAGGTTTGAAAGATGAAACCGATTTCGCGGTTCCGCATGGCCGACAACTCATCGTCGTTCAGGGTGTTGACATCGATCTGATTGTAAAGATAGTAGCCACTCGATGGCGTATCGAGGCAGCCCAGGATGTTCATCAGGGTTGATTTTCCTGAACCCGAAGGTCCCATGATGGCCACGTATTCGTTCTTCTTAATTTGCAGATTGATGCCTTTGAGGGCAGGCACTTCAATCTCGCCCATCACGTAATTTTTGTGTAAATCTTTGATTTCAATCAACATGCGCTTCGTTTTAAATTATTCATAACGAATGGATTCAATGGGTTTGAGATTGGCAGCATTACGGGCCGGCAGGTAACCAAAACTGATGCCTACCAGCACCGAGAACCCAAAGGCCACAAATACCGAGTACAACCTGATGAAGGTATTGACATCGGTAAACAGTGTTATGATGAGCGAAAGGCTCACACCCAGCACTACCCCAATGAGCCCGCCCGTGATGCTAATGGCCACGGCTTCGGTCACAAACTGACTCATGATGTCGGATTTACGGGCGCCAATGGCCCTGCGAATGCCTATTTCACGGGTTCGTTCCATCACGGTGGCCAACATGATGTTCATGATGCCAATTCCGCCCACGATGAGCGAGATTGCTGCAATGGCACCCAGCAGAAAGTTGTAAATGCGGCGTTCTTTCTCTTCCTGCTTCAGCAACTCATAAGGAATGACAATGCTGAAATCTTCATTGTTAAAGTGGTGCCGGTTCAGGATGCTGCGCACCAGTCCTGCCGTTTCGACCAGCTGTCCAGAGTCCTTTACCTTGATGGTAATTTGTTTGATTTCGCTTTCAAGCTTGTTCGAAGGTTCAAAACGTTTGCTGAAGGTAGAAAGCGGAAGATACACATCGTTGTTCAGGTCGCGCGAAGCCAACTCACCCACTGTTTCGGTAAACAAGGCCTTGGGTTTCATTACCCCCACCACCTCGAGCCACTGATCGTCGATTTTGACCATTTTCCCCACCGGATTTTCATTTTTAAACAAGGTATTGACAATGCCGGCCCCCAACACGCACACTTTTAGTCGCCGCTGGTAATGATCGGCAGTGATAAAGCTGCCCAGCCCTGCTTCATAATTCAGGATTTCGATAAACTCGGGGGTAATGCCAATGATCGTCGATTTTGCAGAAAGATCGGCAAATTTGATTTCACTGGTTTTTTCGGCTTGCGGGGCAACTTTCTCAACACCGGGAACCACATCGGCAATGACGTTGGCATCGTTGAGTGACAAGCCCTGCGAGAATCGGGCACGCACTTCTTCGAGTTCTTCGTTGGTCATTGATTTTTCACGGACAATGATGTTGTTCACCCCCAAATCCTGGTACTTGGCAATGGCCTCGCGTTTGGCTCCTTCGCCAATGGAAAGCATGGCAATCACCGAGGCAACGCCGAAAATGATGCCCAGCATGGTGAGAAATGATCTGAATTTATGGTCGATGAGGGCACGCAGGGCCACCCTGATATTTTCTTCAAATTGCATGGTTTTCTTGATTTTGCTGGTTGATTTCACTCACAGGGACCAGTTCCTGCCCCTTCTTAAATTCCCCTTCGATGACCCGAAAACGGTTGTTCATGGCCCCTGCTTTCACTTTCATTTGCTGATAGCCATTTCCTTTTTTAAGGTAGATAAAATGCTCGTCGCCCACTGATTCGATGCAATTGAGCGGAACGTAAAACACATTGTCCAGTTCGGCACAAATATACTCACAACTCACAGTCATGCCGGGTTTCAGGCGCTCATCGGAATCAAGGAGTCTGACTTCCACATCAAATATTTTCTGACGGGCATTGTTGTCAATGGGGCGGCAAAGCTTGCTGATGGTGGTAATTTCGCCTTCAAAAACAACTTCGGGCAAAGCATCAAGCCGTACGCTTACCTTTTGCCCTTCGCTGATTTTCAAAAAATCGGCTTCATTCACCATGGTAATGGCTTTCATCCAGGTAAGGTCGGGAACATTGCCCATGTTATTCCCCACGTATACTTCATCGCCTACTTTGATAAGCTCACGGGAACGTCGTTTACGGGCCACCTGGAAAATGCCAGGAATGGGGGTACGGATGGTCAGTTCGGGCAGTATATTGTAAGCACTTTTGATTTCTTCGCGGATGCGGGCCACCCTGATTTGCTGAATCTGAAGATCATTCTCAGCAACAATTTCATAAAGGCGGATGCTGTTTTTTGCTTTTTCCAGACGAATTTCAGCCTGCTGGTATTCCAGCTCTTTGATCTTCCGTGATTTTTCCGATTCAAAACGAAAGTTCTCCAGTTCCAGCTTTTTCAAGTCGAACGATGCTTGTTCACTGCGCAGGGCTGAATGAAGCTCACTATGGCGGTTGCTGATCTGTACCTGAACTTTTTCGAGGTTGGCCAACTGGGTTTCCAATTCATTTTCACGATCGATGATGAATCTTTTGATCGCGGTAGGATCGAGTTGAATGATGGAATCACCCGCTTCGACCTTTGTACCGTGTTCAAGCAGGCCAATGATTTTCATCTCGTACCAGTAACGGCCATATCGTGGCAATACAAAGCTTTTGGCATTCACGGCAGCCAGTTCACCGGTTTCGGTGATGGTTTGTACAAAGGGGCCATGATAGACGACCGGATGGATTGTATCCTCTTTCGTACAGGATACGAGCGAAAGGATTACCAGGACAAAGGGGAGGTAGTTTAGTATCGTTTTGTTCATAGCCGCTTAGTTTTCATTTCCATTTTCCTCTTCTGCAAAGGGATTGACCATGGCCACACGGTCACCAGCCTCGAGCCCATTGATAACATGCACATAATCGGTATTCGAAATGCCTGTTTCAATGGTTCGTTCTACAAAACCGGTAGCGGTTTTCAGGTAAACAAAGGACGTTTCGGGGCTTCGATGAACGGCTTCAAGTGGAATGTGCAACACATTGTCGATTTGGTCCACAATGATGCGGCAACTCACGGTGAGGCCCGGCAACATATTCTTTCCGGTTTTTTTGATCAGGATATCGACGGGAAATACCTTGATTTTTGAGTCCCGTTCCTTGTTGATGGCCAGGTTGGCCACCTCAATCACTTCGCCCTGGTAAGTACTGTCGGAAAAGGCGTCGGGTCGAATCTCCACCCGCAGGCCTCGTTGAATCTTAGAGATATCTACTTCGTTGATTTGAACCACTGCTTTCAGCTCGTTCAAATCGGGCAGTTCAATAAGCGGATATCCACTCCAACACTGATCGCCCACCTGAAACTTGATACCGCTGCTCCAGTTCCGGTTGACAATGGCAAAGCCGGGTGATGGCGTAATCAAGGACAATTTATTGAGCGTTTCGTTCGCGTCCCTCAATTCGTTCCTGGCTTGTTGAATTTCGAGCTTTTTCTGTTTCAGCTCTTCCTGTTGTATTTTTTCACGGTTGATAATTTGTTCACGGGCACGGTCCAGGGCGATGTTCGCTTTTTCGAGGTTGAGCTGAATTTCTTTCCGGCGGATATCGGCTTCATAACTGGCCGATTCGAACTGAATTCTCGAAATCTGCTGCGAAAGAGCGGTCACCTCAAGGTCGGCTTTCAATCCATCCATATCTGACTCTTGTTCGGCCTGCAATTTTTCCAGTTCGGCAAGGCGCATCTCGAGCCGTGCTTCGGAATCAACAACGGCTTTACGAACTTCGGAGGGGTCAAAAACCACCACTGTATCGCCGGCTTCGACTTCGCTGCCATCCAGTACAAGTTGGGATATCTTCAGCGATCCGTAACGCCACGAAATATCGGGAGAAGAAATATTGATGGACCTGGTAGCCTGTATTTCACCTTCTTCATGAATATCAAGGTAAAATACACCCTGTTTCACTTCGGCCAGGGGAATTTCCTGTTTATTGCGATTTCCGCAGGCTGCTAACAAAAGCAGGGCAAACATATAAGCCAGATTCTTCATTTTTTCAAGTTTAATTCAATATGATAATTTCATAATAAGGTTCGTCAATTTCGGTTTCCATCATACCATTCATGGGTAAGTCAAGGGTATCGACATTCAAACTTTTGATCCATTGTTTCACGGAATCGGGTACTGGAATAAATTCAAGCACCCTGTGCGCGGGCGGTTTCACAAACGACAAGCGCTCGTTTCCCTGCAAACCGGCACCAATCACTGCTTCGCGGGGCGAGGCAATGCCGGTGACCACTTCACGCCTGAAGTAATCCTTCCCCGATGCTGCATAAACTACCTTGATTGAATCTTCTTCAAAAATGGCCAGCTGAGGGACAACAATGGTATCGGGAATCTGTTTCATGATGATGGTACACCGGGCGGACATGCCCGGCTCCGGGATGCTGAGAAAACTATCGATACTGGCAGTTACGTCAAACACCTTGATGTTGGCATTCCTTGACAAGGAACGGCCCATGGGAGCTATTTTCTGAATTTTACCCCAGGCCATGTTGCCCGGCATGGCATCGAAATGAAAGATTACTGAATCGTTCAGGGATATTCTTCGGTATTCGGTTTCAGGTGCCTGAATGATCACTTTCATCTGACTCATATCGGGAATACTCACAATGGGGACATTGTTCCACACCTGATCGCCCTCCTGAATTTTGTTATCGCGGTTGATACGTGATCTTGCCCTTAGGGCCATGCCATCCTGTGGAGCAAGTAAAATCATGGCATCAAGAATTTCCTTTACACGCTCGGCCTGGTTCATTTCCCGCTTGATCTGCAACTGTATTTTCTTCAGTTCTGATTCATTGATGCGTTTTAAAAATTCAAGTTTGCGTTCAAATTTTCCCTTTTCAATGTCGGCAATCTGTAATTCCAGCTCTTTGATCTGACGTTGAACCTGTGTAACATAATTGAGTTGCACCGAATCGAGATTTGAAATGGATGTTTGTGCATGTATGTTGCTCAATTGCGCCTCGAGTAAAGCATAATTCATTTCAAGATCGGCCTGGCTTTTATTGTAACTGGCCTGAATTTTTTCCACATTGGTCAGCAAATTTTCATAATGGTTGGTCAGTTCCCGGTTTTCGATGATGCAAACGGTATCGCCGGTTTTGACCATCGTTCCGTCATCGACCAGGTAGATGATGGTTCCGTCGATGCGCTGCGGACAAATAAGGGTAATGGCATTCACTGCCTCGACATTGCCATCAATGCTCATTTCATCGGTATAAGTTTTCAGGGATAGCTGAACCATTACAGAATCATCAATGCCTTTGCGTTGGCACGAAAAGACAAGGATGAATCCCAATAAGAAGCTCCATTTTTTCATTCGTATCTTAAGCATGATCCTGATTTGGATTTTTCCATTGATGACGTTTCGAGGCCGATTTTCATTTTTGTCAGAAATTAAACCTTAGGGTATACACCGTAACAAACTTATTTTGTCCTTTCTACTGTTGACAGGACCCGTAAAACTTTTTGATTTAACAATAAACATGCCAATCATCCATTTTATTGTACGCGAAATAACAAAGAAATCAACTGAAAGGGCGTTAAAAGGATGTTAAGCTTTATCAGAAAGTACTTGCATATCACGCTTCAATGCTTATTGAGCATACACTTCTTCGATCAGCCGGGTCAATTCAATGGGATTGATGTTTTCCTTTAGTTTCCCGTTGAAGGCATAGGAAATCCGGCCTGTTTCTTCCGACACAATAATGACCTGTGCATCGGTGGCCATGCTCATGCCCAGCGCAGCACGGTGGCGTAAACCCAACTGAACGTTTTTCAATTTTTTGTTACTCACCGGCAAAATGCAACGGGCAGCCCTGATCATGTTTCCCTGAATGATCACACCACCATCGTGAAGGGGAGTGTTTTTAAAAAACAGGGTTTCGAGTAAAGCCATAGAAATAATGGCATCCATTTTTTCACCGGTATCGATGTATTCGTTGAGTTCGGCTTTGTTGGTCAGCACAATGAGGGCACCGGTTTTGGACCGTCCCATTCTTTCACAGGCAGTGACTATTTCGCGTACGGTATCGCTGTCCATGCGCTTCTCATCCTTCGAAAACAGGTTGTCGAGAGATAAGCCCTTGTTCAGGTTATAGTGCGTGCCAAGGGTTAAAAACATTTTGCGTATTTCTTGTTGAAACACCACAATCAAGGCCAAAACCCCGGCGGCCATTACCTGACCCATGATGTTCCCCATCAGCTCCATGTTGAGTCCTTTGATGATAATCCAGGTAATGTAAAAAATGAAAATGCCCATGAAGATGTTAAAGGCAACGGTTCCCTTGATGGCCGTGTATATTTTATACAGCATGAAGGCCACCAGAAGGACATCCAGAATATCGAGAATGCGTATGGTAATGAATGCAGTAATCATGTGGCAAATTGTTTGATTTTTTCAAATATTTCAACGGCTTCAACCGCTGCCTTCACATCATGCACCCTCAGGATATTGGCTCCACTTTGCAGGGCAAGGGTGTTCAGTATGGTTGTTCCGTTCAGGCTATCCTCAGGTGTATGTCCCAGTAAACGATAAATCATGGATTTACGGGATACGCCTACCAAAACCGGTAATTCAAAGAAGCGAAAGGCATCCAGGTGGTTCATCAGTTCATAATTGTGATCGATGCTTTTTCCGAAGCCGAATCCGGGATCAATGATGACATCACTCACTCCCAGTTCATGCAAACGGTACACCCCTTCGCTCAGTTGTTTGATCACTTCTTTGGTGACGTTTTGATAAACAGGGTTTTGCTGCATCGTTTTGGGCGTTCCCTGCATGTGCATCAGCACATAGGGAACTTTCAAACGAGCAATGGTGGTGAACATTGCAGGATCGGACAAACCACCCGAGACATCGTTGATGATGAAATCGCCAAATTCACCTACCAGCGTTTCAGCAACGCTTGCATGGCAGGTATCGATGGATAGGATGGCATCGGGGAATTGCCGTTTGATTTGCCTAAGCACGGGAATCAATCGTTTTAACTCCTGTTCGGGAGCCAGGTAATCGGCACCAGGGCGGGTAGACGAGGCACCAATATCAATGATGCCAGCTCCGGCCTGTAACATTTCACCGGCATGATGAACGGCATCCTCAATGGTAGCATAGCGACCACCGTCGTAAAACGAATCAGGGGTAACATTCAAGATGCCCATCACCAGGGGTTTATCCAGTGTGATCAGCTTCCCGTTGTAACGGATGGTATCTTTTTTATTGAAATAATTTTTCTCTGGTGGATTGATCAACATAGCCTTACATCAGGGTTTCGGGATTGCAGCCTTTACAAATCTACAATAATTCAATTTCAAAGTTCCCAAAAATTTCTACTTTTATTGGCCAAAAAACACCAGTCATGGAGAAAACAAACAAACAATACGATCACATCATTAGCATCTGCCGCTCGGTATTCGAAAAGAAAATGAAAGATTACGGAATTGCATGGCGGATTCTCCGTCCCAGTTCAATGACCGATCAGATTTACATCAAGGCGCAACGGATCAGGAGCATTGAACTGAAAGGCACCCAAATGATTGAAGATGATGTGCGTTCGGAATTCATTGGCATTATCAATTACTGCTCCATGGCCCTGATTCAGCTCGAACTTGGACCCTCTGAAGTGGAAGACTTGTCGCACGAAGAAACCCTGAAACGTTATCTTGGCAATCTGACTACAGCCAAAAATCTGATGACACAAAAAAACCACGATTACGGTGAAGCCTGGCGAAACATGCGCATCAGCTCCTACACCGATCTCATTCTGATGAAACTCAAACGCACCAAACAAATAGAAGACAACCAGGGCAAAACAATCATTTCAGAAGGCATTGATGCCAATTACCTCGACATGATCAACTATGCCGTTTTTGCCATGATCAAGCTTGAATTTGGTGAGAACTAAATCATAACCGAAAAACTTTAATCTTTTGTCTTTAATCTTTTGTCTCTAATCTTTTGTCTTTAATTTTAAAATACTTCATATGAAACTGATCAGGGAAACTGCCAGAATACTTGTTGGAATAACTTTTACTTTCTCGGGCTTTGTCAAAGGAATTGATCCCCTTGGTTCGACCTACACATTCACCGATTATTTTCATGCATTTGGGACCGATTGGGCGACCAAACTATCGTTTATTTTGGCTGTACTGCTTTCGGTTTCGGAATTTGCCATTGGGGTGGCTTTGCTTTTCAATTACCGCATGAAAATTTTTGCCTGGCTGAGCACCATCTTCATGGCCTTCTTTTTGCCCCTCACCCTTTGGATTGCCATCAAAAACCCTGTGACTGACTGTGGCTGTTTTGGTGATGCGCTCGTACTCACCAACTGGGAAACGTTTTATAAAAATGTTGCACTGATGGTGCTGACGCTGATCATCCTCTGGCAACGTTTGAATTACCTTAACCGTTACAACATCAACTTTCAAAACGGCTATTTTATAGCATTACTGCTGGCGTTTGGCTATTTGCAACACCACAGCTACCACCACTTGCCGCTCATTGATTTCAGACCCTACAAAACTGGAGTTAACATCCGGGAGGCCATGGAAATACCTGCCGATGCCCCCGTGGATGTCTACCGCACTGAGTTTATTTACCGTGACAAGAACAGCGGTAAAACCAAAACTTTCGACGAAACTGATTATCCCTGGCAGGACACGCTGACCTGGGAATTTGTCGATTCGAAATCGATTCTCACAGAACGGGGCTATCACCCGCCCATCCATGATTTCACCATGGAAAACAGTTTTGGGGAAGATGTCAAGGACTTTTACCTCTACGATGAGCAGTACACTTTCATTTTGGTCGCTTACAACCTGGAAAAAACCAACATTCGAAAACAAGAAAAAATCAATGCTCTAGCACAGCAGCTCATCGATCATGGAATGCATTTTGTTTGCCTAACCAGCTCAACGGAAGATCAGATTGAAGTATTCAGCCATCAACATCACCCGCCCTATGAGTTTTTGATGTGTGATGAAATCACCCTGAAAACCATGATCAGGTCCAACCCGGGACTCATCATGACACAAGCGGGGACCATCCTGGAAAAATGGCACTGGAAGGATATCCCGAACTACAGCAAGTTGAAGTTTTGAAAGACCGAACGACCAATATTCTGAAAAAAGACTTATCTTATTCCTCGAAAAATTTCAGGGAATGGAGAAGGGTCTTTTGATTTTTTTACTGGTATTCTTCACAGGGATTTTCGATGGGCAAAGTCAACAGCCCACGTTTCGCAGGATCAATAGCCAGGAAGGTTTATCAAACAGCTGGGTAAGATGTTTCTATCAGGACGAATTGGGTTTCATGTGGATAGGCACCTCCGATGGTCTGAACCGCTTTGATGGCCATCATCTGAAAGTTTTCCGCCCTGCTACAAGCCAAGG
>JAFGVJ010000166.1 GCA_016938055.1 Prolixibacteraceae bacterium | reverse complement strand
TCTTCTTTTCTCACACCTGTGTGACATCTCCCGTCAGATCGCCATCACTTGCCCCAACAGGCTGAACCTTATTCTTATCAAACAACCCGGGCCTTACCGACAAAATAATCACTAACAAGGAACACAACACAATGCTGATGAGCACCACTGAATATCCCAGATCAAGGATGTCCGTTCCATGGGGCAAGCCTCTTTGCAGTGGCAAGGAAGCCAATACTGCCGGAACAAGTCCTTTGGGTGTCATCACCATCACCATCGCTTTTTCAGCTTTCGAAACACTTTTCCTGACAAAAAGTGAAACCACAGGGATACGCATCAAAATAATCATCAATACCAACAGCGTCGCGGTCAGGTATATTCCAAAAGAGGCAAACTGCAACGAAATTCCCACATAAACGAAGAAGTAGGTTTGCATAATGAAAACAACCTCCGAGAAGAAATCCCTTTCGTTACTGTTGAAACCCGAAGCATAGTCCTTGAAAACTTTTCGTACGATCATGCCACGGTTCAATATCTCGATGTTCCCCAGCATGATCCCAAAGCTCAGCACGGCAATCCCACCGTTCAATCCAAGCATCTCAACAATGCCATAAACAATGAACACGAAGGCCAGGGTGGTAAACATGGAATTCTTAACACTGCGGACCAGGCTAATGAGCAGGGACCAAACCACCCCACTGGCAATACCCATTAATAAGGCAAATAAAAACGCCTTTCCCATTTTGGCGAACACTCCAACCGTTGATATTTCGCCCAGGGCAATGCCATCGAGCATGGCCAAACCAACCACCAGGCAAAGTACATCACTCAGTGCCGATTCCAGAATGAGCACCGATGTACTCTTCTCACCCATTTTCAACTGCCGCACCATGGGAATGACGACTGCCGAGGAAGTTCCTCCGATGATTGATCCCACAAACAAGGCACTCATCAAATCGAACTTCAGAAAAAACACCGAAACACCTGTGGTCACTGCAACGGTTAAGATGAAATTCATGAGGGTGATCAACGTGGCAGAACCAATGGCCGACTTCAGCTCTTTGATTTTCAAGCTCGACCCGCTTTCGAACAAAATTACAATCAGCGTGATGGTGGTGAAAATGGAACCCAGCTCCCCGAAGAAATCTTTGGTGATCACGCCGCTGATGGGACCAATGACAATCCCAATCAAAAGCAGCAGCAATACATTGGGAATCTTTGTTTTACTGAATAATTCATTGAAGGCGTGTGATGAAAAAATCAAAACACCCAACGCGATGATGATGATGTTTAGGCTCATACAATGATGGTTTGTTTGGTGATATCAGGTTGACAATTTAGGAAATCATTCGCAAAATTGAACCAATCGTCATTCAAAAAAGTGGAAACTAACATTTGCCCAACAAAAAGAGGCTGCCAGATGACAACCTCTTCGAATTGATTGAATAAAAAATAACGTAGTTAGCCTATTCTATAGAAGCTGTGTCCACAACTTCAATTTTGCTCAATAACGTAATAGCTTGAATATTGGTATAATCATATTGGTAAAAACCATCATCGCCAATCATGAACAGTATGGTTCCCAAAGGGATGACATCAAAAGCATGTATTTCATTGAAATGCGAAATGAGCGGCAAGCTTGTTTTAGGGCTGGAGGCATCAAAAACCTTGAGCCCATCGGAACCATCGCAAATAAAAAGCAGGTCACCATCGATTCCCAATCCGTTGGGATTCTTCATTTGGTAGGTTTTTACCCTGAACGGGTTATTTAAATCCTGAACATCGACCACCTCCAGCACGTTTTCACCGCGGCCGCAAGCACCTCCGGTACGAAGGGTGATGTAGGCATATCGATCATCAGCCACTACCGGGTCGCAAGCTGTAAAGTGCATGAACTGCGATAGCTGTGTAAGTACCGGCAATGCTGAAATGTCATAAATGAACATGCCGCTTTGTGAACCAATGAACATGGTTTCGTCGCGAATAAACATGGTTTCGATGCTCCATCCAACGTTCCAGTTGCCTTCAAGGGAAATTTTCCCTTCATTGTTGACACTAAATGTGGAAATTTGCCAGCTGTTTTTTAAAACCAGCAAATAATCGTCCAACTGACCAAAACGGGCCATTGATCCTCCCACCCCGAATTCGGTTCCACCTCCCGAAGGGCTTCCTCCTGTTTTATTCCCCGAGTAATTGATCAGTGCATCTTCCATCATACCATTGCGATATCCCCAATAAATGGGATAATAATAATCCTGGTGCCTGACCAACTCTTTCACTTCCTTCACTTCCCAGGCCACAATGACCCCTTTTTCCTGATCAATTTGTGCCAACTCGTATTCTTCATCATACTCAGGGATAGTGTATTCAAACATTTCTTCTTCCCGATCGATTTCTTTGGGGTTCTGAATGTCCGAAATGTCGATCACCACCAAGTCGATGTAACTGTCGGCATATAAGTAATGGTCGCGAATAGCAATGTCGACATTGCCGGGAATTTCAATAAAGCAAAGCTGTTGTGGATTGGATGGGTTGCTGTTGTCGTACACATGTACCCCTTTCATGTATTCATTGATAAAAATGTAATTCTCCTTGAAATAGATTTTTCCGGGCTTGTTGAGCGCTTGAACCTCGACAGACTTCACCGCACTGCGCAAAGAATCGTAACTCATGTAAACCGGCGAGTTGGCGGTATATATCACATAGGTTTCATCCTGGCACGACTGGAACAATGCAAACACCAACAAAACGGGAAGAATGATGGACAAACGAATGAATACTTTCATGGTGCGCTGATTTAATTTTTATGATCGGGTTTGTTTCCTAAAACAATTCTCAGATGTGATCACCCTACAAATGGTTGCGTTGGATGCAACGCAACCATTTGGGCACTGAGGCCATCTGTTGGTTAAAATCGAAAAACTCACACATGAACAAGATTCAACTGTTACTGCTGCTCATTCTTGCCATTCCATTCTTTAGCCTTTCACAAAACAACGGTGAATTGAAAGTTAAGGGTACCGATTTCAACATCGTTTTTGATGCAGGGTTACTATTGGGACATAGTGAGAGTTATTATCCTGCACCATTCAGTTCCAACATTTCGTTTTTGAAAAACTTCAACAACCGGTTTTGGATAGGCGGTGGCTCCGGCGCCGAAATCATTGGCAAAACATTTGTTCCCATTTATGCCGATGCCAGATATGTTCCGTTTTCATCGAAACCTTTCTTTTTATACAACAAACTGGGATGGACTGTTTGCACCAACAAGAATTATTCCGACGGAAACGAAAACGATTATTACTACCGTACTTACCCGCATCCCTTGGATGAAAGCATTACCACCCGGGGCGGTTTATTGAATGAAACAGGGGTAGGTGTATTCATGAGAAAAGCCGACTGGAGAACCAGCCTGAGCATTGGCTTTCGTTATCAAAAAACATCCGATCATCAAAAAAACACCACAAAAGTATATGAGAACACCTTCAGCCGGGTAGCTTTCAGGCTAGGTTTCTGGTTTTAAAAATTGCAACACCCTTCCTTTTAATCCTAACCCATCAATTTCTTAATGAACGCAGATGCTTCCAAAGGGAGGCATCTGTTTTTATTTATTCACGATTCGAATAATTATTCCTAATTTTAAGCCACCTAACACAAATCATTTCCAATGAGATCAACATTTTTTCATGCCTGCTGCATGTTTTTCGTGGTTCTATTCATCATTACAAGCAGCTGCCAAAAAAGCCGGAACCATACAAACAATGCTACGGATGAAGGTTTCCAGCCCCAACCTGTTATCCTGGAAAAACAAGAAGTTGAAACCCTGAAAATTGGAGCTGCCATGCCTGCTTTCAATTTGCCCGATATGCATGGAAAAATGGTGAATGATACCGATTTTGAAAAGGCAAAAATACTGGTGATCATCTTTACCTGCAACCATTGCCCTACTGCTCAGGCCTATGAAGACCGAATGATTCAGTTCACCTCCGATTATCAAGACAAAGGAGTTCAGGTTGTTGCCATCAATCCAAGCAGCTCGGCCGGGCTTTTATTGGAAGAGTGTGGTTATTCCGATTTGGATGATTCCTTTGAAAACATGAAAATCAGAGCAAAAGATAAGGGATACAACTTCCCTTATTTATACGATGGCGACAATCAGGCAGTATCCATCCAGTTTGGTCCAAGCACCACTCCACATGCCTTTGTTTTCGATCAAGCACGTACATTGCAATATGTAGGCCGCCTCGACGGCGTGGAAAAACCCGGCACGGCCAATGCCGAAGATTTGCGAAATGCCGTGGATGAACTGCTGGCAGGAAAAGCGGTGACCACACCGGTACACAAAGCTTTTGGTTGCTCAGTAAAATGGTCGTGGAAATCGGATTGGGCCATCAAAGTAAACAAAGAGTGGCATGAGAAACCGGTTTCTATCTCCGCAATTGATGACAATGGGATCAATGAATTGCTGAAAAATAATACAGAAAAACTCCGGCTCATTAACATTTGGGCCACCTGGTGCGCACCCTGCATCATTGAACTGCCCGACCTAATTCAGTTACAGCGGATGTATGGCAACCGTGATTTTGAATTCATGACCCTCTCGGCCGATGAGCCTGCTAAAATGGACGAGGCCTTGAAAATTCTCCAAAGCAAACACTCACCCGTTCAGAACTACATTTATGCCAACGACGACCGCTATCGGCTCATTGAACTCATTGACCCTGAATGGAACGGATCACTTCCTTACACCTTGTTAATTGAACCAGGCGGAAAGGTTGTGTACAAAAACAATGGGATTGTTGATTTGCTCGAATTAAAAAAAGTGATTGTTGAACACCCCAAACTGGGACGATATTTTTAGATGATGAAACAGCTTTGCTTATTGATACTGTTAGCTCCTTTCCTTTTCCAATGTAAAACGGGAACCATGAAGAACGAGACCCTAAAAATCCTTGTTTTCTCGAAAACCGATGGATACCGGCACGAGTCAATCCCAACCGGCATCAAAACCATTCAGGAGCTAGCCCAGGAAAAAGGTTGGGATGTTTTTGCTACCGAAGATTCCAATCATTTCGATGCTGAGCATCTAAGCCAATTCGACCTGATCATTTTTCTTTCAACCATTGGAAACATCCTGAACGATGAACAGCAACAAGCCGTTGAACAATTTGTTGAATCGGGCAAAGGACTGCTCACCATTCATTCAGGCACCATCACAGAACCAGACTGGCCATGGTACCAACAGGCCATTGGCGCAAAGTTTTCGGGGCATCCTCCCACCCAGCAAGGAAGGGTGCTGATTGAAAATCGCGATCACCCGGCTACCCGCCATTTCCCCTCAGCCAATTGGGAAACCACCGACGAGTGGTACAGTTTTACCACCAATCCACGGGCACATGTTACCGTGTTGATATCCATTGATGAAAGTTCATACGATGTGGACGACAACCGCTGGTTTGAAGGGGCCGTTCAACGCATGGGCGATCATCCCCTGGTTTGGTATCAACAGGTAGGAGAAGGCCTGGTCTTTCAATCCGCTTTCGGACATCCCGATGCCCTGTATGCCGATCCGATATACCGGGCACATGTGGCGGGAGCCATAGAGGCTACGGCTAATCTGAAAAAATAAAAACCCAATTACCTTTTTGTTGTTAAGGCTTTAGGAAAAACTTTATAAATAGATTGTTATGATTGAATTTTTGACTGCCGAGTACTGGCTGAACTTATTTGAAAAATTAGTGAATTGGATTGTGAATGTTTTCCCGGGCCTGATTTTGTTGCTCGTTGTACTTTTCATCTCGTTAAAGCTTCTCCGATTTTTTATCAAACGCCTTTCCAAAATACTGATTCGCAGGGCACATAACGATGAAAATGTTGATGAAGTGGAGGCGGAGAAACGCATCAGAACCCTCATGGGCATTGTGTTGGGCATAGGCCGGGTAGCCATTTGGACTTCTGCTGTCTTCATCATTTTGAAAGAGATTGGGATCGATGTGAAGCCCATTCTGGCTGGTGCAGGTATTGTTGGTTTGGCTGTTGGTTTTGGTGCCCAGGAGCTGGTCAGAGACTTCATCACCGGATTCTTCATTCTCCTGGAAAATCAAATCAGAACCGGTGATGTGGCCGTGATCAACGGAACCGGTGGTTTGGTAGAACGCATCGAGTTGCGGACCATCAAATTGCGTGATTTCTCAGGGGTTGTACACATTTTCCAAAATGGAAAAATCAACTCCATTTCCAACATGACCAAAGAGTGGTCGGCCATGGTATTCGACATTGGCATTGCCTACAAGGAAGACCCAGACAAAGCCATTATCACCATGCAGGAGATAGGTGACGATATGCAAAAGGATCCGGTGTTTGGCCCCAAAATCCTTGAACCTATCGAGGTAGTTGGGGTCGATAAACTAGGCGACAGTGCGGTGGTGATCAGGGCCCGCATCAAAACAAAACCCAGCGAACAATGGAATGTTGGCCGTGAATACCGCAAACGGGTGAAAAATGTATTCGACCAGAAAGGGATTGAAATTCCCTTCCCGCACCAAACCATTTATTGGGGCGAAAAAATTGGACCGCTGAATATTCATGTTGAGAAAGAAACAGAGGCCTAAAAAAGAACAGTTTTGAATTGCTGAATTGTTTTATAGCAGCAATTCAAACTTTCAAAAGCTATTTCTTAGTTGCATATTTATGACACTTAAAAAGCACGATCCTAAAATAATTTCGTGTTTAAATTGAAAATTTGGAAACTATGGAAAAAAAGAACCTTGGAAACATGTATACCAATGCTTTTCGTGAGCACTGGGATTTGGATCTATTCTCTGATTATGGCAGCAACGAGGTGTTCAAATACCGCGATGTTGCTCAATCGGTACAAACACTCAAATTGATGTTTGAAAAAGCCGGACTGAAGCCAGGCGATAAAATTGCGATATATGGACGGAATTCAAGCAAATGGGCAAAAGTATTTTTAGCTTCTATGGCCTATGGCGCTATTGCCGTGCCCATTTTGCCCGACTTCAAACCTGAAAATGTGTACCACATTATAGAACATTCAGGTTCAAGATTTCTGTTTGCACAAAAATCACTTTACGAAACCCTCGACACATCTAAACTTAAAGGAGTTGAGGGTTGCATTGCCATCGATGATTTCAGTATTCTGGCATGTGCCAATGAGGAATTGAAAAAATTATCGGAAGAAGGCCTGGCCATGATGAAAGGCGAACCTGTTAAAAAGGAAGATTTTTCATTTGTTGAACGTGACGACGAAGAACTCCAGGTGCTTTCCTATACCTCAGGCTCTTCGGGGTTTTCGAAAGGAGTAATGATCCCTGTTCGAAGTTTGTATTCCAACATTATTTACGGGCAAGAACACATTCACCTTACCGCAGGCGATAGAATAGTTTCCTTCCTTCCCATGTCGCACGTTTTTGGATTGTTGTTCGAATTTATGTTTCCGGTTACCCTTGGCTGCCATACTACTTTCTTAAATAAAACACCCAGTCCGGTGGTACTTCTTGAAGCGTTTAAGAAAATACAACCAAGGTTAATTCTTTCGGTACCTCTTGTGATTGAAAAAATCTACAAGAAGAAATTACTGCCTACCCTCCAAAAACCGGTGATGAAAGTTTTATTGAACATCCCTGGTGTCAATGCAATTTTGTACAATAAGATCAAAGCCAAACTGGTGGAAACATTTGGTGGAAAATTTATTGAAATTGTCATTGGCGGTGCTGCCTTAAATTCCGAAGTGGAGGGATTCTTCAGGAAAATTAAATTTCCTTTCACCATTGGATATGGTATGACCGAATGCGGGCCACTGATCAGTTATGCCGGATGGGAACACATCAAACCCCTTTCGGCCGGGCAATTGGTCGATCGTATGGAAGTTCGCATCGAGTCAGAAGACCCCTTCAATAAAGTAGGCGAAATTCAGGTAAGAGGAACCAATGTAATGTTGGGCTATTACAAAAACGAAGAAGCCAACCGCAATACTTTTACCGAAGACGGATGGATGAAAACCGGCGACCTTGGAATCATCGATAAAGAAAACTTTATTTACATTAAAGGCCGGTCAAAAAATATGTTATTGGGTCCCAGTGGACAGAATATCTATCCGGAAGAACTGGAAGCCCGTTTGAGCAATATGAGTTGCGTACTCGAATGCGTGGTAGTTCAAAGAGAAACGAAACTGATTGCCATGGTATACCCCGACTTTGACGGGATGAAAGCCGAAGGCATTGAAGAAGCAAACCTGCCCTTGATCATGGAAGAAAACCGGAAGTTGTTCAACACACAAGTGCCCGGTTACGAGCAACTCTCAAAAATTGAATTGGTCAAGGATGAATTTGAGAAAACACCAAAAAGGAACATCAAGCGCTATTTATACACCTAATATTTACCACAAAGCATGCATATGTTACCGCCCATTGTCATTGAATGTCCCGAGTGCGGCGAACGTTATTTACTATCACGTAATTCAACAATACCATCGGAGGAAGCCACCCTTTTCTCCGATGGCTATTTTATTGATGAAACCAACTGGCGTACCCCAGCCATCATTGGTTGTGTAACCTGCGAGCTGGGTTTCTTCCCCCAAAATGGGAAACTGATAGCTGAACCCGATTGGGAAGAATTCAACAAGCAATGGGCCCACATTAAAAAGGCGGAACCTCCAACAGCCGGATCGCTGGCGCTGGAGTTGAGAACCAGGAAGATCATGGCCATGGATGCTGAACTGGCCATCCGTAAAGAGTTCTGGTATGCAGGTTTCCATACCGAAACAGGCCGTATATTAATGGAGAAGAACGAAAAATTCAGAAACTATTGGAACGACAGCCGTGAAAAACTGGAAGCACTTTTGAGCACTACGCATGAGGAATCTCTGCTTTTGAAAGCTGAAATCAATCGACAAACAGGTCGGTTTAAGGAGTGCATCCGTTTGTTATCAGCCATGAACAACCCATGGGCACAAAAAATTGTTGCACAGGCAAGCCTGAAAAACTCAGCCCTCTTTCAGCTCAATTAATCTCTGCACCCGGTAAATTACCTATCCAATGTACTTTCAATGTTAAAAAAGCTTGAAAGACCGGAATTCCGTTCAATTCCATTATTTTTGCTGAACAAACCTATGCCATGAGATACTTCGTTACATACCTCCTCTTTTTTCTGATGGCCTTTACCGGTATGGGCCAGCAGCTCAACATGGCACAAAGTGAAGCCCAACTGGCAGCCAGTTTCTATCAAAACAAGGAATACGAAAAAGCAGCCAAGTTATATCAGGAATTGTTCCAAAAAACAAGCATGGCCCACTATTTCGATTACTACATCAACAGCCTGGTTTATTTAAAAGAATACGACACTGCGGTCAAAGAACTGCGGAAAGAAATACGCAAGACCAACAACACCAATCTCGAAATCATCCTGGGCTATGTTTACAAGGAAATGGGTGACTTGGACAAATCACGCGAAACTTACGACAATATCATCAAAAACCTCCCGCGCAGCAATGGCGTGATCATCAACATCGGGAACACTTTTTTCAACCGGCTTGAATTTGAATATGCCGAAAAGACTTACCTGCGTGGTCGTGAAATACTTCAAGGCGAAATGTTCTACAGCAACCTGGCCAACGTGTACGCTTACCAGCGTGATTATCCGCGCATGATGCAGCAATACATGGCCTGGGTTAGGGAGGATGAAAAAAATGTGGCCATGGTACAAAGCCGCTTAAATTCGCTCCTTCGTAACGACTTCGATGGCAGCTTGATGGCCACCATCAAAAAGGAAGTCATTAAAAGCACACAAACCGAACCCGAGGTGATAGCCTACAACCGACTACTGATTTGGCTTTTCGTCATTCAGAAAGATTATGCCCAGGCACTGAACAATACGTTGGCCCTCGACCGCCGTACCCATACAGAAGAAGCCAACATCCTAAGTTTTACCAGGGGGGCTGCGCAGGCGGGCTTGTATGATGTTGCCCTGAGCGGCTTGAATCACCTCCTCATCAGGAAACCTGCCATCCCCAATCTCAGTGAAGTAAAACAGGAAATTGTAGCAGTCCAATATCAGCAGCATATTCACACACCACCCAAACAGAGGGGCAATGGACAAGCACTGGCCAATGCTTTCAAAGAATTATTGGACGAACTGGGTTACACCGCCGAAACGACCAACCTGATCAGAACTTACGCCCATTACCTGGCCTTTTACCTGGGCCGTACCAACGAGTCCTTCGAAGTACTGCAAAAGGGATTGAATGTGCGCAACCTGAACAACCTTCAACGTTCGTTGCTCCGCATTGAACAAGCCGACATCAATGTATATAACAACAATTTGTGGGAAGCTACCTTACAATATGCCCAGATCATTGAACTGAACCGCGAAAATTCCATTGGCGATGAGGTCAAGCTGAAAAGGGCCAAAGTGAGCTTTTACCTGGGTGATGTTGAATGGGCACGCGGACAGCTCGACGTGCTGAAAGCCAGCACCTCAAAGCTCATTGCCAATGATGCCATGGAGTTATCGCTCCTGATCACTGCCAATTACGACCTCGATAGCATTGATGATCCTATTCAGCGTTTTGCCCGCGGTGATTTGTTTTTGTTTCAAAACAACGACTCAATGGCATTTGTCACTTATGACTCCATCTTAAGCGAATATCCCAACCATAGCTTAAGTGATAAAATATTGTTACGCAAGGCCACCATCAGTGAACTTCGCTTTGAATTTGAACTGGCAGCAGCTTTGTATCAACGGATCCTGGATCAATTTACCTTCAGCAGTTCGGCCGATGATGCCATGTACCACCTGGCCATCCTGTACGAAGAAAAGCTGAACAAAACTGATCAGGCCAGTGAACTCTATAAAAAACTGTTGATCGATTACCCCGGAAGCATCTTTGTAGACGATGCCCGCCAACGATACCGAACCTTACGCGGCGATTTTAAGGTCGATCAGGAAATAACCCCTTATGAATCGACCGACTTCATTATCCGCTAAACACCGGAACCTTAACAACGAACAGCAGGCAACCATGTATGCCCTGCTAACCGTTCTGTTGTGGTCAACCGTTGCAACAGCTTTCAAAATAGGCTTGCGCCAGCAGGAACCGGCACAGCTCATTTTCATTGCTTCGGTCACCACAGTTTTCATTCTGACAACCATGTTACTGGTGAAAGGTCAATTTCACAAGGTTTTCAAGCTGAAATCAGGGCAATACCTTATGGCCATCATGTTGGGTTTCCTGAATCCCTTTGCCTATTACGTAATTTTGTTTGAATCCTATTCCTTGTTGCCGGCCCAGGTTGCCCAACCCATTAACATGATCTGGCCCGTTGTGCTGGTGCTGCTCTCGGTTCCCTTGTTGAAACAAAAACTGAACTGGAAACACCTGCTGGCCCTGGTCATCAGTTTTGCAGGCGTCTTCCTGATTTCTTCACAAGGTGATTTCTTCAGCCTGAAAAAATCGAATCCCACAGGCGTTGCCCTGGGGCTCAGCAGTTCAGTGATCTGGTCACTGTATTGGATTTTCAATGTGCGCAGTCAGGTTGATGTGATGGTTAAATTGTTCCTGAGTTTTCTGGCCGGAACACTATTCCTGTTGGTGTACCTCTCCATCTTTTCTTCATTAAAACTTGAAATCAACCGCAGTTTTTACGCCGGGATTTACATTGGCCTGTTTGAAATAGGATTCTCTTTTATATTTTGGATGAAAGCACTCTCGCTAACCAGGCACAATGCCCGCCTTGCCAACTTAATCTATATTGTACCCTTTGTTTCATTACTATTTATTCATTTTATCCTCAAAGAACAAATTTATATTACCACCATTATTGGCATGGTATTGATAATTTCAGGAATTTTGTTCCAACAAACACATAAAAAACGCTGAAATGGATTCAAAAATCATCACCCGATTCAGAATACTTGCCCTGGCCATCATGCTGTTGGCTATGACCTTGCTACTTGCAGGCTGTTCGCTTTTCGAGAAACCCGAGAAGGAATACACAGCCAATGAATACATTTATGCGGCTTTCGAGGAGTGGTATCTTTGGTACGACCAATTGCCAGATGTAGATCCCAACGATTACGACACGCAGGAGGAACTCATCGATGCAATCAAGGTGAGCCAGGACCGATGGAGCTTTTCCGCTTCGTACTCCGATATTAAAAAATTGTTTGAAAAGGCCGAATACACCGGTTTTGGAGGAGGCTTCATCCTCGATGCCGACAAGCAGATAAAAATTACCCATGTATACAGCAACTCCCCTTTCGGTCAACTGGGTGTTGAAAGGGGCTGGATTGTGAACTCTGTAAACGGATACGACGCGAGCAACCTCACGGCCGTGAACGAAGCCTTGAATTCTTCGGGCGAAGTGGCTTTTGTATTCACCGACCACCAGGGCCTTCAACACAACGCAACTGTCAAAAAAATAGCCATCAGCATGAATACCGTGTTGTATAAAGGGTTACTTGAAAAAGAGGGTCACCGCGTGGGCTATCTGGTCTTCGACAATTTTGCTGAGGTATCGAAAGCAGAACTGGAAACTGCTTTCCAACAATTTCTGGACAGCAGCATTACCGACTTAATTGTTGATTTAAGATACAATGGTGGTGGCTTGGTGGACATAGCCTATCAGTTGGTGGGCATGATTGG
>JAFGVJ010000165.1 GCA_016938055.1 Prolixibacteraceae bacterium | reverse complement strand
TTGGTGGTCTTGTTTATACTCTTCGAATTTTGGCCGGGAATGTTGTTCCTGTTCATCGATTTTATGTTACGCGGTTTTTTCGACAGCAGGTATAGCCCTGTTACCCAGTTTAACATTGCCCTGGCACGTCAGTTGAATTTGACTGAAAAGATGATGAATGCCGGTCCCAAAATTTTTGCTGCCCAGGTGGGGATGTTTTTATCGGCCATATCCCTTGGAGCCTTTGCTTTGGGATGTGGAACTGTTTGCCTGGTAATTGCCGGGATGTTGGGTTTTTTCTCTTTTCTTGAGAGTGCCTTCGGCTTTTGTGTGGCTTGTAAATTGTATCCTTTTATTCGCCGGAATTAAGCTCTTTGGTCGAAGATTCAATCTGAACAGCTAAGCTGTTTTTCAATACTATTGATTACAATAACGTTTGATCACGTGATAACTTTCGGCTATGCCCAGTTCACCGGCACGGCTCAAATCCTTGGCGCCCCCTTCCACATCGTTCAATAGAATACGGACCAGGCCTCGGTTGTAGTAGGCTTCGGCAAATTCGGGTTCTACCTGAATGGCCCTGTCGTATTCATCCAACGCCGCCAGGTATTGTTCGTTTTTGCAGTAAATATTTCCACGGTTGTAATATCCAAAGGCAAAAGCCGGGTTCATGTATAAAACCACGGAATAGTCGGTGAGTATGTCGTCGAAAGCCTTGTTCTCGCTGCTCATGCTTTTGTCTTTTAGGGTAAATGGCTCATTGCTGTGATTGTTCAGGGCAGGGGCCGATTCATTGGCGATGGTTTCGATGGCTTCAATCATTTTAGCCTTTGTGTTGGCCCGCATGAAATAGGCCAGCAAGTTGCGCTCGTCCATGTCGATGGCTTTGTCAAAATCAGCAATGGCTCCCTGATAATCCTGGGTAAGAGATTTAAAAATCCCCCGATAGAGGTAGTTATTGCTGTAAGCCGGATTTTGTTTGATCCGCTCATCGAATGCCAGCTTCTGGTTTTGATAATCCTGCAAGGTTGAAATTGATTTCAATGATTTGTTGGTGAGGGTAAGGTAGGGTTGATAATTGTTGGCAGCATTCAGGTTCTCAATGGCCATGCTGAAATAACCCACATTTTCGTTGTCGGCATTGTTTTTATTGATGACTGCCACTTCAAAAAATGGTGACAGGGAAATGCAGAAATTTTGGTTTTGCACCATACCGGTTTCTTCCGGTTCATTTCCCGGTATATCGCGGTTATCCTCCACCACCAGGTTGGCCTTCATCTTTCTTTTGCGCAATGCTTCCAGGTCGATGGTCAGTTCAGTGCTGTTTTCTTCTTCGCTTGCTTCGGTTGCAGGTTCTTCAGTATTCTTCGTGATCCCGGATGCCTGTTGTTGCATGGCCTTCATTTGCTTGAGCTGTTCCTGTTCCCTTTCTTCGGGTGTTTGCCAGGGGCGTTTTTCAAAACGCGGATCGAGGAGGGAAGCCATGTCGTAATCAGACTGATAACCTGGTTTATTGGTCATTTCGCGGGCAATTCCACGGTTAAAATAAGCGCTGGCCATTTTGTTGTCGATCTCAAGCGCTGTGGTATAGTCCATGATGGCTGCATCGAGGCTTTCCAGTTGTTGTTTAACCAATCCCCTGTTTTGATAAGCAAAGGCATTTTTGGGATCGTGATAAATGGCCATATCAAAATCGCGAAGCGCTCCTGCAAAATCTTCTTTTTCAATTTTAATCAGCCCCCGGCTCATGTAACCCATCGGAGAATTAGGCCTGATCCTGATCAGTTCATTGCAGTCGGCTATGGCTTTGTCCCATTCTCCCTGAATCTGATAAGCAATGCTACGGTTCAGATGGGCATTGAAATTTTTTGGTTTGAGTTCTATGGACTTGGTGTAATCGGCAATGGCACCTTCAAAATCGCGCATGGCTGCCTTGCATATTCCCCGGTTATTGTAAATGTCGGCATTTTCACCATCGAGGTGCATGGCCTGTGAATAATCGTTCATGGCCATTTCGTATTCCTTCAGGTGATAATGCACCATGCCCCGGTACAAAAAAGCATCGGGATAAAAGGGTTTAATTTCGATGGCCTTTTCAAGGTCGGTTAAGGCACCACGGTAATCTTCAAGATTCATTTTGGCTACACCGCGGTAAAAATAAGGCTCGGGCAAATAAGGCTTGATTTTGATAACCATGTTGAAACTTTCAATAGCTCCGGTGTAATTTCCGAAATATAACCTGCTGCGACCAGTATGGATGGCATTGGTGGTGTTCAGTTGTGAATGAGCAAAGGCAGGCAGAACCAAAAGAAAAACCAGGAGCAAACGTTTCATCATCATCATGCTGTATTAGGTTTTCAAAAATAACAAATTTGCGGGTGGATTGCGGGTTTTAAGAAATTTTAGGAAAATACTCACCAGAACTGTTTCCTCATTTTTTAAATATTTGATAAATATTTTCGAAATGACATTTTTCACCTCGTCAGGCCCCTAATTTGCTTACTTTTGCAACATCAATCAGAAAGTCAACTTCAAAAATGGAATTAATCAATCAAATTAAGCAAAAAGCAGCCAAGCTGAATAAGCGAATTGTATTGCCCGAAGGTAGCGAAGAAAGAACCCTGAAGGCTACTGAAATCATTATAAAAGAAGGCATTGCAAAAATCATCCTTTTGGGTGACGAGGTAGAAATCAGGAACAAAGCAGTCGCATTGAACGTGAAAATTGATGGCGCTGACATTGTCAACCCAAAAACCGATACAAGGCGTACAGTTTATGCCGAAATGATGGTTGAGCTTCGTAAAAGCAAAGGTCTTACCATGGAGGAAGCCCTCAATCTGTTGGACGATCCACTTTATTTTGGGCCGGTGATGATCAAGGCCGGTGATGCCGATGGCGAGCTGGCTGGTGCGATCAATGCCACCGGCGATGTGCTGCGGCCCGCTTTTCAGTTTGTGAAAACCCTTCCGGGCAGCAGTGTGGTATCTGGCGCTTTTTTAATGTTTGTTGATGAAAAATTTGGTGATCAGGGCGTTCTGGTTTTTGCCGACTGCGCCGTGATGCCCGACCCTGATGAAAAGCAACTGGCCGAAATTGCCGTGACCTCGGCCCGTACTGCCAAAGCCATCATCGGAATGGAGCCACGTGTAGCCCTGCTGAGTTTTTCCACCTACGGCAGTGCTCAACATCCCATGGTCGATAAAGTGGTGAATGCCACCAGGCTGGCCAAAGAAATGGCGCCAGATCTGATGATCGATGGTGAATTGCAGCTCGATGCAGCCATTATTCCCGAAGTGGGTAAGCTGAAGGCTCCTGCCAGCAAAGTTGCCGGCAAAGCCAACGTGTTGGTGTTTCCAGGTCTCGAAGCCGGCAACATTGGCTATAAGCTGGTACAGCGTTTGGCCGGAGCCGAAGCCATCGGCCCTGTTCTGCAGGGAATGGCTGCTCCCATCAACGATTTGTCGAGAGGTTGTTCCGTGAGCGATATCGTGAACATGGTGGCGATTACCGCCAACCAGGCAGGTAGTAATTTTTAATCTTGAAACAATGGCTGAGCCAATATTTGAAACAATAGAAAACTACGGATTAAGCCGTAAAAAGAAATCGACCAAACTCTTTTCAAAGGTCGGCATCGTGGGGTGTGGCAACGACGGGCAATACATCGCGCGGGTGTGCAGTTCATACGGCATGGATGTTATTTTCAGGGAAAGTTCGGAGGAAAAAATCAAGGAATCACTGGATAAGATTGAGGCCATCATGGATAGCCGGATCAAAAACTGGGGTTCCACCGAATCGGAAAAGCGGGCAGTGATGTCACGCATCAAGGGAACCCTTACACTCGAAGATTTCAAGGATTGTGACCTGGTGATTGAAACCGTTCCTACCACCGGTAAAGGCCGGAGCTTTGAAGCCCGGAAAGAAGTTTTTGAAACCCTCGAAAAAATTGTGGATTCCACCTGCATTCTGGCCACCAATTCAACCATCGTCATTATTTCTGATTTATCGGAAAACCTGATTCATAAAGGTCGTTGTATCAGTATCCATTTCATGATTAATTCGGTAGAATCACGCATTGTTGAAATTACCAAAGGACTTTATACCGCCAACTGGGCCTATGCCAAAGTAACCCAATTCATCAAAATGATTAAACGTAACCCCATTCCTGTGGAGGAATCGGTAGGGCTGATCAGTGTCAGAATGTTTTCAGTTATTCTGAACGAAGCCTGTGCCATGGTTCAGGAAGGCGTTGGCGCCAAAGACGATATTGAGCAGCTGATGCTCACCGGTTATGGCATGCGATTGGGGCCATTTACCATTGCCGACATTATTGGGCTCGACAGGGTTACCCGATGGATGGAAAACCTGTTCAATGAATTTGGCGATGCCCGCTTTAAGACAAGCCCGCTCATCAAAAAACTATTGCGTCAGCACAACTACGGACTGTCTTCCGGCAAAGGTTTTTATGAATACAACGCAGCCGGAGAAAAAATAGTTAACCCTAAAAATGAAGCAATCGAATCATGAAGATACTTGTATTGAACTGCGGTAGTTCATCCATCAAATTTCAATTTTTCAACATGGAAACCCGCCAGGTGCTTGCCAAAGGACTGGTGGACAAAATTGGTTTAAATGGTTCGCAACTGGTTTTGAACAAGGAAAATGGTGAGAAAGTCATTTTTCAGGGTGAAATACTGGACCACAAACTGGGCATTGAATACGTACTGGGTGTACTCACCAGTAAGAAACATGGCTGTATCAATGAGTTGAGTGAAATTTCAGCCGTTGGTCACAGAGTGGTTCATGGAGGTGAAACTTTTAGTGACAGTGTGCTTATTACCCAGGAGGTGATCAGTGAAATGGAGAAATGCATTGAACTGGCACCCTTGCACAATCCACCCAACCTGAAAGGGATTGAAGCCATTACCGATTTGATTCCCGAGATGCAACAAGTGGGGGTTTTCGATACTGCCTTTCATCAAACCATGCCCAACCATGCCTACATGTATGGCATTCCCTATTCATTGTATAAAAAATATGGTGT